>NZ_JAGHKE010000018.1:0-27853 GCF_017889395.1 Allofournierella sp.
CAGTCCTTCGTGTATTTCAGCAGCGATTCCACCGCCCGGATCACCTCGTCGGCTCCGTTATAGCTCACGATGCAGGCGCTGATCTTCCTCATTGGGGCATCCTCCAAGCGTAAATAGTCTGTTTTAGTATAGCATTTTTTGCCCGCTTCTACAAGAAAAAACCGCTGTTCCGGCCTGTTTTACAGTCTTTTTGCTCCCTGCCGCCCTCTTTTTTGCCTTTTTTGCCCGTTTCCCGTTGACAGAACCAAAAAACTTTACTAGAATAAAGCCAAGGCCGGCAGCGGCCTTTTTCCAGCACCTCTCACTTTACCGCTGCAATTCATTGTGGCGACAAAGTGAACTTCTTTTTTCACAGGGAGGAACCACACATGAAACTTCGCAAGACCATGGCAGGCGTTCTGGCCTGCGCCATGCTGGCCACGCTGGCCGGCTGCGGCTCCGGCGGCACCTCGTCCGCCGGTTCCACTGCTTCCGCCGCTTCCGCTGCCTCCGGCTCCGCCGAGGGCGCAACCTACCGGGTGGGCGTGTGCCAGCTGATGCAGCACCCCGCGCTGGACTCCGCCACCCAGGGCTTTCAGGATGCCCTCACCGAGACCTTTGGCGACGCCGTCACCTTCGACGTGGAGAACGCCTCCGGCGATAACTCCAACTGCGTTACCATCATCAACAGCTTTGTGTCCTCGGATGTGGACCTGATCCTGGCCAACGCCACCACTCCGCTGCAGGCAGCCGCCGCAGCCACCGACAGCATCCCCATTCTGGGCACCTCCATCACCGACTATGCCACTGCCCTGGATGTGACCGACTGGACCGGCTCCTCCGGCCGCAACATCAGCGGCACCACCGACCTGGCCCCGCTGGACGGTCAGGCCGACATGATCAAGGAGCTGTTCCCGGATGCCAAGAACGTGGGCCTGCTCTACTGCTCGGCGGAGCCTAACTCCAAGTACCAGGTGAACGTGATCACCGAATACCTGACCGAGCTGGGCTACACCTGCACCGAGTATTCCTTCTCGGACACCAACGACCTGTCCGCTGTGTGCACCAGTGCCTGCGCGGCCAGCGATGTGATCTACATCCCCACCGATAACACCGCCGCCAACAACACCGAGCTGATCGCCAACATCGCGGTGCCCGCCGGGGTGCCCATCGTGGCGGGCGAGCAGGGCATCTGCAGCGGCTGCGGCGTGGCGACGCTGTCCATCGACTACTACGAGCTGGGCCGCACCACCGGCGAGATGGCCGCCCAGATCCTCACCGGCGAAGCGGACATCACCACCATGGAGGTACAGTCCGCCCCCACCTTCACCAAGATGTACAATGCAGCCCTCTGCGAGCAGCTGGGCGTGACCATCCCTGAGGGCTACACCGCCATCGAGGCGGAATGATCCATCATACGCCGGGCACTTCCCGGCTTTAGGAGGAGCTTTTCGTGTTCATCACCACACTTCTGAACGCCCTGCCGGGCGTGGTCGCCCAGGGCCTGATCTGGAGCATCATGGCCATCGGCGTTTACATTACCTATAAGATTCTGGATGTGGCCGACCTGACGGTGGACGGCACCATGTGCACCGGCGGCGCGGTGTTCATCATGCTGGTCACCGGGGGCTGGAACCCCTGGGCCGCTCTGGTGGCCGCCTTCCTGTCCGGCATGGCGGCGGGCCTGGTCACCGGTCTTTTGCACACCGCCTGCGGCATCCCCGCCATTCTGGCCGGCATCCTCACCCAGCTGGCGCTGTATTCCGTGAACCTGCGCATCATGGGCCAGTCCAACCGGCCCATCAGCGTGGACAAATACCCCCTGCTGGTGAGCGCCCGCAACGTGCGGGAAGCAGCGCTCTCCAACCCCATTCTGGTCTGCGCACTGTTCACCGCCGCCACCATCGGCGCGCTGTACTGGTTCTTCGGCACCGAGCAGGGCTGCGCGGTGCGTGCCACCGGCGCGAACCCCAACATGGCCCGCGCCCAGGGCATCAACACCAACTTCACCACCGTGCTGGGGCTGATGCTCTCCAACGGTCTGGTGGCCCTGTCCGCCGCGCTGCTGGCCCAGTACCAGGGCTTCGCGGATGTGCAGAGCGGCCGCGGCGCCATCGTCATCGGCCTGGCGGCGGTCATCATCGGCGAGGTGCTGTTCTCCAAGATCTTCCGCAACTTCGCTCTCAAACTGCTGGCCGTGGTGTTCGGCTCGCTGATCTACTATCTGGTGTATCAGGTGGTCATTTTGCTGGGTCTCAAGAGCGACGACATGAAGCTCATCACCGCCCTGATCGTGGCGCTGTTCCTGGCCGTGCCCTACTGGAAGGGCCGGTACTTCGCAAAACGAACCGGGAAAGGAGCGGGCAGCCATGCTTGAACTGAAAAACATCTACAAAACCTTCAACCCGGGCACCGTGAACGAAAAGCGGGCGCTGCAGGGGCTGAACCTCTCGCTGGCCGACGGCGATTTCGTCACCGTGATCGGCGGCAACGGCGCGGGCAAATCCACCATGCTGAACATCATCTCCGGTGCCTACGCGGTGGATGAGGGCAGCATCTCCATCGGCGGCGTGGATGTGACCAAGCTGCCGGAATACAAGCGCGCGCCCTACATCGGCCGGGTCTTTCAGGACCCCATGATGGGCACCGCCGCCACCATGCAGATCGAGGAGAACCTGGCCCTCGCCGCCCGCCGGGGCCTGCGCCGGGGCCTGCGCACCGGCATCAGCCGAACCGAGCGGGAGCAGTACCGGGAGCTGCTTAAAATTCTGGACCTTGGCCTTGAGGACCGGCTCACCAGCAAGGTGGGCCTGCTCAGCGGCGGCCAGCGCCAGGCGCTGACCCTGCTGATGGCCACCCTGAAAAAGCCCCAGCTGCTGCTTCTGGACGAGCACACCGCCGCTCTGGACCCCAAGACCGCAGCCAAGGTGCTTTCGGCCACCGAACAGATCGTCCGGCGGGACAATCTGACCACCCTGATGATCACCCACAACATGCGCGACGCCATCGCCCACGGCAACCGGCTGGTGATGCTGTACGACGGGCGCGTGGTGGTGGACGTGCGGGGCGAGGAGAAGCGCCGCCTGACCGTGGAGGACCTGCTGGAGAAATTCAACCAGGCCAGCGGCTCCACCGAGGCGGACGACAAGCTGCTGCTGTCCTGAGTCCCTTTCTTATTGCTTTCCCCTCCGATTGGCTGCCTTGGGGGCCGTTCCCGTTTTTGCGGGGCGGCCCTCAATGGCCAACCGGGGCCGAGGAAATATACCGAAAAGCGCCCCCGGCGCATCTCACCCAAGCAGGTGGATGCCCCGGGGGCACTTTTTTGCGTTTCCCTTTACAATCCAAGTCTTCCATGCAATAATAGGGCCAGTTGTTTTGTATTCTGTATGAGAAAGGGGGGCCTGTCCCGTGGAAACGGCCCAAATGCCTGCCTTCACCCCGGAAGCGGCGGTGGAGCAGTTTGGCAACACCGTGTTCCGGGCCGCCTTCGGTCTGGTAAAAAACCCGCAGGACGCGGAGGACATTGCCCAGGAAGTATTTTTGAATCTGGTGCGTCACGCACCCCAGTTTGATTCCGCCGAGCACCAGAAGGCCTGGCTGCTGCGCTGCACCATCAACCGGTGCAAGAGCCATTTCCGCAGCGCCTGGGTGCGCCGCAGCGCCCCGCTGGACGAGCACCTGTCCACCCCTTTCACCCCCGCAGAGAACACCGTGCTGGACGCGGTGGCCGCCCTGCCCATGAAATACCGGCAGGTGATCTATCTGCATTACATCGAGGGCTATTCCACCGCCGAGATCGCGGCGCTGCTGGATTTAAAGCAGAACACCGTGCTCAGCCAGCTTTCCCGCGGGCGGGCCCTTCTGAAAGACACGCTGAAAGGAGAATTTTGACCATGCCCGACTCTCAGGATTACAAAAGCGCCATGGACAAAGTGACCGCCGGCCAGCGCTGGAAGCAAGCCACCCTGGAAAAGATGCAGGCACAGGCCGCAGCCCAAAAGGCTGCCCGCCCCCGCCGGACTATTCCCTTCCGCCGTGCCATTCCGCTGGCGGCGGCCGCCGCCGTCTGCCTGCTGGTGATCCCGGCCGCGGCCCGCAGCCTGACTCCCATCTCGGGCGGAGCCACCGCGGCGGACCAGGCCAGCCCCCGCGCTGCCACCCGCCAGATGCCGGAAAGCAGCGCCGCCACAGCCAATGGTGCCGTACCCTTTGCGCTGGCCGCCGCACCGGAAGCCGCCATGGCCGAAGCCCCGCAGGATACAGCCGCCGCACCCGCCTACACCACCGTGGAGGCCCCTTCCCCCGAAGCGGCTCTGCCCGCCAAAGCTCTGCCCGCCCAGGAGGCGGAGGGCCTGGACGCGGCGCTGGACCAGCTGGATGAGATCCTCGCCGCCGAGGGCGAGGGCCGCACCCGGTCGGATGTGCTGGCCAGCGGCCTTGTGGAGGGCGACTGCTTCGTCTTTGTGCTGGCAGGCGACAGCGAGACCAGCTACCGGCTGTATCAGATTCCTCTCATCCAATAATCCCAATCAAAAAACCGCACCCCCGCCGGGCCACAGCAGGCCAGCGGGGGTGCGCTTTTTCTATATAAAGATTCAGAGCCGGGCGGACCACTCCTCAAAGCGGGCCTGCCATTCCAGATATTCCTGCCTCACCTGGCCGTAGCGGCGCTCGCCCACCGGCACCCGCCGGCCGCTGCGCAGAATGAACTCGTACCGGCGCAGCCGCTGCACCTGATGCAGATTTACCAGAAAGCCCCGCTGGGTGCGCAGAAAGGGCCGGCCTGCCAGCAGCGTCTCCAGCCGGGCCAGGCTCATGCGGCAGGGCAGCGGCGGGGTGTTGTCCACAAAATGGAATTCCACCGTATGACCGTCCAGCCGCAGGGATTCCACTCGCACCAGATTCACCTGGCATATCTCCCCGTCCACCGGCAGCTCCAGGGTGCAGGGGGCCAGCTGCTGGGCCAGCAGGTCCTCGAGACAGGGGCCCAGGCACTGGTCCAGCCGGTCCTTGCGCAGGTACCGGTAGACGCGCAGCTCGTAGCCCTCCGGCGCAAATTCACAGAAGGCCGACACCAGAATCACCGGCAGCTCCGGCCAGCGGGCCCGCAGCCGCCGGGCCGCTTCCAACCCGTTCATCCGGGGCATCTGCACATCCAGGAACACCGCGTCGTAGCGGCAGCCCTCGCACTCGGCCAGCAGCCGCTCGGCATCGGAAAAGCAATCCACCCGGCAGCCGCTCTTCTGCCAGGGGGCGAAGCTGCGCAGCATCCGGGCCAGCTGCCGCCGGTAAAAGAAGTCATCATCGCACACCGCAAACCGGTACATCCTTCCTCCGCCCCCTTTCCTTTATTATAAAAGCCCAGGCACCCGCGCGGAGGACGAACTTTCCTTCGTGTTTCTTCGGGGTTTTCCGACAAAAGCAAAAAAGCGGCCGGGGCCTCCTGTTCGGGGGTTCCGGCCGCTTGGTATCGTTCCGGATTTATTCGGCCTTATTCCGCAGTGCCATGACCACGTCCTCCGCCTTTACCGGCAGGGTGTGGAAGGCAACGCCGGTGGCGTTCTGGATCGCGCCCAGAATCGCCGGGGCGGGGGTGTTGATGACCAGCTCGCCGATGCTCTTGGCGCCGAAGGGGCCGCTGGGCTCGTAGCTGGACTCAAACTCCACCCGGATGGTGCCCGCCTCCAGACGGGTGGGAATCCGGTACTGCAGGAAGGAGTCGTTCATCATCCGGCCTGCCTTGGTGTACTGGATGTCCTCATACAGGGCCATGCCGATGCCCTGCACGATGCCGCCCTCGGTCTGCACCCGGGCCAGATTCTTGTTCACCACGGTGCCGCAGTCCACGGCGGCCACGTAGTCCACCAGCTGGATCTTGCCGGTCTCGGGGTCCAGGTCGATCTCGGCCATGCCCACCATCATGGGCGGGGGCGATACGGGGGAAGAATGGCTCTCGCAGGCGGAGATGCACCGGGCGTGGCCCTCAAAGCTGGCGTAACCGATGGCAGACAGGCTCACTTCCCTGTCGGTGCCGGGCACGAAGACCCGCCCCCCGTCGAACTCGGCGGTGTCGGCGGGCACATCCAGCATCTTCGCGCCCTGGGCCAGAATCTTCTCCCGCAGCTGGGCGCAGGCCTTCACCACGGCCATGCCGGTCACGTAGGTGGTGGAGGAGGCGTAGGAGCCGCAGTCGTAGGGGCTCTGGTCGGTGTCCACGCCGCGCACCGAGATGTTCTCCATGGGGCAGTCCAGGCAGTCGGCGGCCATCTGGGTGAGGATGGTGTCACAGCCGGTGCCCATATCGGTGCAGCCCACCAGCAGGGTGTAGAAGCCGTCGTCGTTCAGGCGGATCTCCACGCTGCCGATGTCCACGCCGGAGATGCCGCTGCCCTGCATGGCCATGGCCACGCCCACGGCACGGATGTGGCCGTTTTCCAGCACCCGGCGGGGGGCCTTGTTGTCCCAGTCCATCATCTTCTTGGCGGTCTCCATGCACTTGTCCAGAGTGCAGCTGGTGCAGTCCTCACCATAGTACATGGCGAACTTCTGGCCCAGACGGACCATGTTCTTTTCCCGGATGGCGCAGGGGTCCATGCCCAGCTGGGCGGCCAACTCGTTCACGGTGCTCTCCACCGCGAAGATGCCCTGGGTCGCGCCGTAGCCGCGGTAGGCACCCGCGCCCATGGTGTTGGAGTAAACAACCTCGCTGCTGAAGCGGGCAGCCTTCAGGCTGCCGTACAGGGAGATGGACTTGGTGCCCACCAGACCCACGGTGGTGGGGCCGTGCTCGCCGTAAGCGCCCGCGTTGGACAGCGCTTTCACATCCAGCGCCCGGATGGTGCCGTCCTCATCCGCGCCGATGCGCACGGTGACGCGCATCTGGTGGCGGGGGGAGCCGTTGGCCTGGCTCTCCTGACGGGTGAAGCACAGGCAGGCGGGGCGGCCGGTCTTCATGGTAACAAAAGCGGGGTACACCTCGCTCACGGCGCTCTGCTTGGCGCCGAAGCCGCCGCCGATGCGGGGCTTGATGACCCGGATGTTGGCCTTGCTCATCTCCAGCGCGTTGGACAAAATGCGCCGCACATGGAAGGGCACCTGGGTGGAGGAGACCAGCGTGAGCCGGCCGTACTCATCCAGATAGCTGAAGGTGACGAAGGGCTCCATCATGGCCTGGTTGTTGGCCTTGGTGTAGAAGGTCCGCTCGATGACCACCGGGCAGGTGGCCAGCTCGGCCTCCACGTCGCCGTTTTCCATGCAGTCGGTGCTGCACAGGTTGCGCTTGTTGTCCGCGCCCACGGGGCACAGGGCCTTGAAGTCCTCTTCAGGATGCACCAGAATCGGGTTGTCCTTGGCCTGGGTGAAGTCCAGCAGGGGCTCCAGCACCTGGTATTTTACTTTAATGAGTCCCGCGGCCTTGGCGGCGGCAGCCTCGGTCTCGGCGGCCACCAGAGCCACCGGGTCGCCCACGCAGCGCAGGCGGCGGTCCAGGATCAGCCGGTCGTAGGGGCTGGGCTCCGGGTAGGTCTGGCCCGCGGTGGTGAAGCGGCTCTGGGGTACATCTTTATAGGTAAAGACGGCCACAACGCCGGGCACTTTCAGGGCGGCGGCGGTGTCGATCTCCTCGATCAGCGCGTGGGCGTGGGGGCTGCGCAGCATCTTCACCATCAGGGTGTTGGCGGGGACCATGTCGCCGGTGTAGACCGGCTTGCCGGTCACAAGGCTCATAGCGTCCACCTTGCGGATGGCCTGATTCACGTATTTCATTCTGCTTTGCCCTCCTTTGCGGCCAGCCAGGCGCGAATGGCCCGCAGCTGGCTCTGGTAGCCGGTGCAGCGGCAAAGGTTGCCCTCCAGATACTCCCGGATCTCCTCGTCGGTGGCGTCAGCGCCCAGCTCGCGGCCCATGGCCAGCACGCTCATAATGAAGCCGGGGCTGCAGAAGCCGCACTGCTCGCCGCCCTGATCTGCCAGAAAGCCGCCGAACTCCTCGGCCTCCTTCTGCAGGCCCTCCAGGGTGGTCACGGTGTGGCCATCTGCCTGGCCGGCCAGCACGCTGCAGGACAGCACCGGCTTGCCGTCCATGTGGACGGTGCACAGGCCGCAGCCGGAGGTCTCGCAGCCGCACTTCACGGATTTGCAGCCCGCGTCCCGCAGAAAATGCAGCAGCTGGGTGTCCGGCGCGGCTTCGGCGGTATAGGGTCTGCCGTTCAATTGAATGGTCACCTGCATGGATCAGCCCTCCTGTAAGGCCGCAAGGCAGCGGCCGGTCAAAACGTTTGCCAGATGGCGGCGATATTCCTCACTGCCGCGCATGTTGCCCGCGAAGGTCAGCTGGCTCTGCATAGCAGCCTGGAAGGCCTCCAGCGCGGCCTTGTCCGCCGAAAGAGCCAGAGGCGCGTTCACCACTTCGGCCCGGGCGGGACGTGCGCCCACCACCACGCGGACCTGGCCGTCCTTCTCGGATGCGGCAACTGCCAGCACCGGCAGATCGGTCTCGGCGTTGCGCATGGTCCGGTAAACCGGGCGGCGGCCGTTCTTCTTCACGTGAATGCGCACCAGGATATCCCGGTCGGCGGGCAGCTTGGCGTACTGCTCCAGCGGCATGCGTCCGGCCTTGAACAGCTCCACCTCGCAGTCCAGCGCCAGCAGGGCGCAGAGCAGGTCGGAGAAGCCGAACCGGGCCGCGATGCTGCCGCCCAGGGTGGCGCAGTTGCGGAACTGCACGCCCACGATGTGGCGGGTCATCTCCTTGAACAGGCCCCCGAAGGCCCCGTTCAGCGCCTGGCTGGTCTCCAGCTGGCGCAGGGTGACCATGGCCCCCAGCGAAAACTCGCCTTCGGTCTCTTCAATGGTATCCAGCCCCAGTCCGCTCAGGTCCACAAGGGTACCCACCCGGCGGCGGGTCAGGCGCAGCCAGCAGCCCCCGGCCAGCAGGGTGGTGCTGCGCTTCTGGTTCAGCTGCCAGGCCTCTTCCAGCGTGGCGGCCTTCACATATTGCTGTGCGGTAAACATGCCTCACAGTCTCCTTTCCGTTTTCTCCGGAGCAAGGCCCCGGTCAAGGGCATTCGTTCTCATCTTAAGGCAATACCGCATAATTCCAGGTGGTGGAGCACGCCAGAAAATTTTTCGTGATATGAACCAAAAAGCGCAGCCAATCCTTGGTGGATTGACGAGCATTTTTGGAAAATAGCACGGAAAATTTTGGCGGGATACGCCGCCTGAGCCGTTAGGCGTGAATTATGAGGTGCTGCCTTAATTTTAGCAAAGCGGCAGGGCCTTGTCGAGAGAAAAGCCCCCCACGCGCACAAAAAAAGACCCGCCTTAGTGTGTAAGACAGGTCTTTGTGGTGCCTCCGATCGGAATCGAACCAATGACACGGGGATTTTCAGTCCCCTGCTCTACCAACTGAGCTACAGAGGCGTTTTTTGGTGGAAGTTACAGGGCTCGAACCTGTGACCCTCTGCTTGTAAGGCAGATGCTCTCCCAGCTGAGCTAAACTTCCAGACAAAAAAATGGAGCGGCTTACGAGGCTCGAACTCGCTACCTCCACCTTGGCAAGGTGGCGCTCTACCAGATGAGCTAAAGCCGCTTATATAATGGTCGGAGTGGCGGGATTCGAACCCACGGCATCCTGCTCCCAAAGCAGGCGCGCTACCAGCTGCGCTACACCCCGTTGTGTTCAGGGCCCCTGTTCGTTGGGTGCTTGATTAGTATACTTAATTTTGGGCCGGGTGTCAACACCTTTTTGAAAAAAATTTTAAAAAAATTTGCGGGGCATAAAAACCCCGCAAAAACACTTATTCGTGGTGCTCCAGCTTGGCCTCCACCTCGGCCTCCTCGTTCTTGATCTCCCAGTGGATCAGGAAGGTCAGCGCGGCCCGCAGCACGATGATCGCGCCCACGATCAGAATCTCGCTCATCTGGCGCACCACCACGGTACGCAGAATCTCGCTGCCCAGCTTGAACTCCAGGCCCATGGCCATGCCCTTGGCCAGCTTGAGCCGGGTCAGGGGGTCCCGGCGCAGATAGTTCCAGATGCCCCGAATGCCGGCGGCAATCAGCACCGCCACGCCCATGAACTCAAACAGCAGGATGGCGCCCTCCACGATCAGGTGCAGCACGTCGTTCAACAGTTCCATTGTGTTCTCTCCTTTTTATTCGCTGTGTCGGCTTTGCGCCCACTGGTCCAGCCGGTCCAGCGTTTTCTCGCTGAACACCGGCAGGCCGTTTTTCAAAAGCAGATCGGCGGCCACCCCGTTGCCCGGCACCAGCGTACCGGTAAAGCTGCCGTCGTAAATCGTCCCGCACCCGCAGGAGGGGCTGCGGGCCTTGAGCACCGCCGCCTGACACCCGGTGAGCCGGGCAAGGGCCAGCGCCTCGGCCGCGCCCTTTTCGTACTGGGCGGTCACATCCTGCCCGTCCCGGCTCACCACCCGGCTGCCCTGCCGCTCGGCGGGGGCGCGGGGGGTGGGCAGACCTCCGTAGATCTCCGGGCAGACCGGCACCGGGGTGCAGTCGTGGCTTTTGAGCCAGTCCACAAGGGGCCGGTTCTGCTTTGCGGCCCCGTCATACCGGCAGGCGCAGCCCAAAAGGCACGCCGATACCAGCAGCTTCATCTTCTCCACCCCGCGTTTCGCTTTTTCGCTCCGGGCATGAACGCCCTGCTTTCTGACTATAACTATATCATATCCCCGCGCCCGGCGAAAAGAGGTTCTATGACTTTGTTACAGAGTTTTACCTATTTTCGTGCTAGGATAAGAGTGAAGAAACCAATCGAATGTATCCCGAACCTTTAAGGAGGTCGTTTTTATGGCAATGTTTTCTGTTACCACCCAGGATTTTGAAAAAACCGTGATCGAATCTGCTGCCCCAGTGCTGGTGGAGTTCACCGCCCCCTGGTGCGGCTACTGCCGCCGCCTGGCCCCGGTGCTGCAGCGCATGAGCGCCGACGAGGGCATGCTGCCCATCGCCGCCGTGAACATCGACGAGGAGCCCGCGCTGGCCGAGCGTTTTAAAGTAGATACCATCCCCACCCTGCTGGTGTTCCGGGGCGGCAGCCACGGCCCGGCTCTGGTGGCCCCTTCCACCGCCGCTCAGATCAAGGAGTGGCTGGCCGGTCAGGAGGTGTGAGCCATGATGGAAAAACTGTGGGACGTTGTGATCGTGGGCGGCGGCCCCGCCGGATATTCCGCCGCGCTGTACGCGGTGCGGGCGGGCTATTCCACCCTGGTGGTGGAGATGCTCAGCCCCGGCGGCCAGATGGCCACCACCAACGCCATTGAAAACTACCCCGGCTTCGTGGAGAGCGTGGACGGCTTTGAGCTGGCCATGACCATGCAGCAGCAGGCGGAGAAATTCGGCAGCGAGACCTTGTATGCTCAGGTGACCGCGGTGCAGCTGGAAGGGGCCGAAAAGCACCTGACCACCACCGAGGGCGAGCTGCGGGCGAAGGCAGTGATCTTCGCCACCGGCGCGGACCCCCGCCCCCTGGGCCTGCCCGGGGAGGACGGCCTGCGCGGCCGGGGCGTGGCCTACTGCGCCACCTGCGACGGCGGCTTCTACCGGGGCAAGACCGTGGCGGTGGCCGGCGGCGGCAACTCTGCCGCTGAAGACGCGCTCACCCTTTCCAAGCTCTGCAAAAAGGTGTACCTCATCCACCGGCGCGATACCCTCAGCGCAACCCGCAGCTATTTAAAGCCGCTGGAGAAGGCCGAGAACATCGAATTTCTGTGGAACAAGCAGGTCACCGGCTTTGAGGTGGACGGCACCCTCACCGGCCTGACCCTCACCGACACCCAGACCGGCGAGGAGAGCCCGCTGCCGGTGAACGGCCTGTTCGTGGCCATCGGCCGCCAGCCCAACACCTGGCTGGTGAAGGACCAGCTGGAGCTGGACCGCCAGGGCTACATTGTGGCGGACGAGAGCTGCCGCACCAGCCAGCCGGGCGTGTTCGCCATCGGCGATGTGCGCACCAAGCCCCTGCGCCAGGTGGTCACCGCGGTGGCCGACGGTGCCACCGCCAGCAAATACCTGGAGGAGTACCTGAACGGGCTGGACTGATTTTCCTCTGTTTGACTGAATCTTTTGCTTTTTTCTTTTTCGGTTTTCCACACCGCGGGCGCTGCCCGGTGGAAAATCCGCGAAATTTCCTTCTTCTTTTCCCAAATAAAAGGCAAGGGCCGTTCCCGAAAATTCGGGAACGGCCCTTGCCTTATTTTCAGCAATACAGACCGTTGGCGGTCATGTAGTCGGCGATCTCCTTGCCGTGCTGCTGCTCCTGCTGCTGGATGGCGGTCAGCGCGCTGCGGGCCGCCGGGTCGGAAAATTCAAACACCGCGGTGTTGTACACCCCGGAAACGAACTTCTCGGTGGCCAGCACATCCGCCAGCAGGTAGGCGTCGCTCTTCTTCTCGGCCCGGCTCACCTGCGCACGCTGGGGCTCGGGCTTTTTGGCGTTCTGGCTCTGGCCCGGCTTCAACGTGGGGGTCTCGCCCGCCAGCATGCTTGTCACGGTATCGTAGTGGTTCTGCTCGGCCTTCTCCAGCCGGGCGAACATCTGCCGGAGCGCCGGGTCACAGGCAGCCTCGGCAGCCTTGTGGTACTTCTCGGCGCAGGTCTTTTCCTCGTTTTGCAGGTCCTTCAAAAGGCTCTGCTCCTTTTTGGTCAGGTTCATGGCGCATCTCTCCTTTTCTGAACGGCCCGATGTTCCGGGCTTCTGGCATCAGTATGCCGCAGAAAAGGGGGAATTATGCGCCTTACTCCACCCGCCGCCGGGCCGACGAGCTGGGAATGCCCAGCTCCTCCCGGTATTTGGCCACGGTGCGCCGGGCCACCGGCAGGTTCACCGCCTCCAGCGCCGCCCGCAGCGCCTCGTCGGACAGGGGCTTCGCCGGGTCCTCCACCTGCACAAAGCGCAGCAGCTGGCGCTTGATGCTCTCGCTGCTCACCTGACCGCCCTCCACCGACACACCGGCGGAGAAGAAGCGTTTCAGCGGCAGGCTCTTGCCCTCGAACTGCAGGGTCTTGCCCTGCACCGCACGGCTCACGGTGGAAAGGCTCAGCCCCAGGCTCCGGGCCATCTGGGTCAGGGTCATGGGCTTGAGCGGCCCGCCCCGCAAAAAGAAGTCCTGCTGGTCCTGGGCCAGCTGGCGCAGCAGCCGCACCAGGGTGCTTTCCCGCTCGGCCACCGCCCGCAGCAGCTGCTGGGCCTCGGCGCGCCGGTCCTTTAAATAACTCTTGGCCTTGGGGGTGCCGCTTTGCTGCAGCAGGCTGCAGTTCTGTTCGTTCAATTGCAGCCGGGGGGCCAGCCGCCGTTCCAGCTCAATGACCACCTGGCCGTTCTCCCGGCGGAACACCGCCTCCGGGATCTGATAGACCAGCGGTCCCGCACCGTAGCCCTGGGCCGGGCGGGGGTTCAGCGCCCTCACCGCCTTTGCCGCCGCCTGCGCCTGGGCCGGGGTGCACTCCAGCAGCCGGGCGATGGCGGTCATGTTGTTTTTGGCCAGCAGCTCCAGCCCCTGGCGCACCAGCCGCACCGTGTGCTCGTTGAAATCCTTTGTCTGGGCCAGCTGCAGCACCAGACACTCGGGCAGAGTGCGCGCCGCCACGCCCGCGGGCTGCAGGCTCTGCAATACATACAGCGCCTGCTCCATCTCAAACACGCTCACGCCCCGGTCAGCGGCCAGGTCCTCCAGCGAGAACTCCAGAAAGCCGTTTTCGTTCAGGCATTCCGCCAGATAATCCGCCAGGCGGCGCAGCTCGTCGGTCAGGCCGGGCAGGTGCAGCAGCTGCTCGTGCAGTGCCTGGGCCAGGCTCTCGCCCCGGTCCGCCGGGTCGGCCAGCGTGGCCATCCGGTCCCATTCGCCGTCGCCGCCCCGGCTCCATTCACCCAGACCCTCTCCGGCGGGCAGGTCCCACACCGCGGCGCTCTCGCTGCCGGTGGCCTCCCACCGGTCCGCCTCGCCGCCGTTCTCCTCGGCGGTGGGCTCCGCCGGGTCCGGCAGATATACCTCTTCCGGAAGCTCCAGCTCCAGCAGCGGGTTTTCCAGCGCTTTCTCCTGCAAAAACTCCTGCAGCTCCAGCATCGGCATCTGCAAAATCTCCAGCGACTGCCGCTGGCTCTGGCTCAAAACCTGTTTTTGTTCCTGACGCTGCACCAGCTCCATGTTGCTCCGCTCCTTTGCAATATTTCTTCCTTTATTATATCGGTTCCCGGGCGGCGGAGCAACCGAAGGCGGCTCAGCTCAGCTTCAGATCTCCTTCCCGAATCCAGCCCATGCGGCGGAAGAGCTGACCGATGGCCCAGCACAGCACCGCGGGCAGCACAAAGGAGATGAGGATCAGCCCCAGCCAGTCGAAGGGGGTGATGGCCGCCTTGGCTCCGCTGGCCACATCGTTGACCCAGCCGGTGTACACGCCGATCTGACCCACCAGACCGCAGGTGCCCATGCCGGAGGACACGGCAGCACCGTTCATCTCCAGCCGGAACACGCAGGTGGCCAGCGGGCCGGTGATGGCGCTGGTGAGGATGGGCGGCAGCCAGATGCGGGGGTTCTTCACAATGTTGCCCATCTGCAGCATGGAGGTGCCGATGCCCTGACTGACCAGGCCGCCCCAGCCGTTTTCCTTAAAGGACATCACCGCAAAGCCCACCATGTTGGCGCAGCAGCCGGCCACCGCCGCGCCGCCCGCCAGCCCGGTGAGGGACAGCGCCGCGCAGATGGCCGCCGAGGAGATGGGCAAAGTGAGGGCGATGCCGATCACCACCGACACCACAATGCCCATGAGAAGGGGCTGCAGCTCGGTGGCCCACATGATGAGCTGACCCACCGAACTGGCCGCTGCACCGATGGCCGGTGCAATGGCGGCGGAGAGAGCCACGCCCACCAGAATGGTCACCAGCGGGGTGACCAGCAGGTCCACCTTGGTCTCCTTGGAGACCGCCTTGCCGCACTCGGCGGCGATGATGGCGATGATGAGCACCGCCAGCGGGCCGCCCGCACCGCCCAGGCCGTTGGCCGCGTTGCCCACCGCGATCAGCGAAAACAGCACCAGCGGCGGGCACTGCAGCGCGTAGCCGATGGCCGCCGCCATGGCCGGGCCGCTCATGGCACTGGCGTAGCCGCCGATGGTGCTCAGCAGCTCCACGCCCAGCTGCTTGCCCAGCGTGTCCAGAATGGTGCCGATGAGCAGCGAACAGAACAGGCCCTGTGCCATGGCGCCCAGGGCATCCACCCCGTAGCGCCGGGCCGAGATCACAATGTTTTTTCGTTTCAGAAATTCTGCCACTTGATTCACGATATTCTTCCTCCCTCTGTGCGGCTCCGGCAGGTCCGGGCCGCATTTCCGTTTATTTTATAACAACTTGTCGGAAATGGCAAGAGGGTCCCGCCGGGCCCGGCCTAACAAAGGTTTTACCTGCATTTTTTGCTTTCTTTGCAGAAAACGCGGTATAATAAAATGGATTCTCTGATTCATCGAAATCCATTGGGAGGATTTTATTTTATGATCATCACCCCGCATCACATCAAGGAAAACAAACAGATTCAAACCTACATCCGCCGGGCGGACGACACCCTCGCCGCCATGGGCTATACCGAGCACAGCACCGCCCACGTGGCCCGTGTGGCCCATTTTGCCGAAAAGATCCTGACCCATCTGGGCTATTCCCAGCGCACCTGCCAGCTGGCCTGGATCGCCGGCTATATGCACGACATCGGCAACGTGATCAACCGGATCGACCACGCCCAGTCCGGCGCGGTGATGGCCTTCCGCATTCTGGACAATCTGGGCATGGAGGCGGACGAGATCGCCACCGTGTGCTCGGCCATCGGCAACCACGATGAGGCCACCGCCTACCCGGTGAACCCGGTGGCAGCGGCGCTGATCCTGGCCGACAAGACCGATGTGCGCCGCAGCCGGGTGCGCACCAAGGACCCGGCCCAGTTCGACATCCACGACCGGGTGAACTACGCGGTGGAAAAGGCCTCCACCACCCTCACCGACGACGGCGCGGTGCTGCTGGAGCTGACCATCGACACCGCCATCTCGCCGGTGATCGACTACTTCGAGATTTTTATGGACCGGATGCTGCTCTGCCGCAAGGCGGCGGACAAGCTGGGTCTTAGCTTCCGGCTGGTGGTGAACGGCCAGACCATCCTGTGAGCCTCCTCTGAATCCAAAAACAAATCGCCCGCCCGGCATTCTCTGAAAAGAGAACATGCCGGGCGGGCGATTCTTCTTTTTTGTTTTTTGGGCAGCTCAGCCCTCACCGTAGACAGCGCGGATGGCCTCCACCGCGTTGGCGC
Organism: Allofournierella sp.; assembly: GCF_017889395.1. Lineage (NCBI taxonomy): Bacteria > Bacillati > Bacillota > Clostridia > Eubacteriales > Oscillospiraceae > Allofournierella > Allofournierella sp. The sequence continues at coordinate 16,286 of NZ_JAGHKE010000018.1, forward strand.
AGGCCTCGGTCACTCCGGCCATGGCCTGCCGGGCCCCTTCCAGGTCCCCGGCCCGCAGCTGGCCCAGCTGGGCGGTGGAGCGCTCAAACAGAATATTCAGCGACAGGTTGCCGCTGGTCCCCTTCAGGGAATGGGCGGCAGCAGCGGCGGCTTCGGTGTCGCCCGCGTCCAGCGCTGTTTGCAGCGCGTTCAGGGTCTCATCCTGCAAAAAGCGCTTCAAAAAGCGCTCCAGCAGGGCCTCGCTGCCCATGAAACGGCCCAGGGCGCCGTTCACATCCACGCCGCCCTGCTCCAGAATTGCCTGGCTCTGTGGGTTCATCTCAGCCTTCCTCCTTCGTTTCATACAGTGCACGGATCTGGGGATGCACCTGCCGGAAGCATTCCAGCAGCCGGGGCGAGAACGTGCCGCACTCCCCGTTCAGAATCATCTCCAGTGCCTTTTCGTGGGAAAAGGCCGCCTTGTACACCCGGGGGCTGACCAATGCATCGTACACATCCGCCAGCGACACGATCTGCGCGCCCACCGAGATCTCGTCCCCCACAAGGCCGTGGGGATAGCCCCGGCCGTCCCACCGCTCGTGGTGGTGGAGCGCAATATCGATGGCATATTCGTAGGCGCTGTGGTCCCGCATCTGGGGGATATTCTCCAGCAGCTTTGCGCCCTGGATCGTGTGGGTCTTCATCACCTCAAACTCCTCGGCCGTGAGGCGGCCGGGCTTGTTCAGGATGGCATCCGGGATGGCGATCTTGCCCACATCGTGCATCACCGCCGCCAGGGCGATGTCCTCCACGGTCTGCTGGCTCATCCCCGCACCCATCTCGGTGTGGGTGAGCAGCTCCCGGGTGATGTGCTGCAGCCGGCGCACATGATCGCCGGACTCGCCGCTGCGGAACTCGATGGCCGCCGCCAGCGAGGCGATCATGCCGTGGCCCAGCTCGATGATCCGGCCCGCCTGGGCCAGCAGCTCATCCTTCTGGCGCTCCACCACGCTGCCCAGCCGCCGGCGGGCGCGGAACAATTCCACCACGCTGCCCACCCGGCGCTGCACCAGATAGGGCACCACCGGCTTGCCGATCACGTCCATCACGCCCAGGGCATAGGCTTCCTTCATCATCTCGTCGCCGGTCTCGGCGGTGATCATAAACACCGGCACCTGCTCGGTAAGGCCGCGGGCATGCAGCTCACGCAGCACTTCCAGCCCGTTCATTTCGGGCATCATCACATCCAGCAGCACGGCACACAGCCGCCCCGGGTCCGCCAGAATGGCCTCCAGCCCCTGACGGCCGTTTTCCGCCTGCTCGATGCGGTACTGCCCGGCAAATATATTCTCCAGAATCGCCCGGTTCAGCTCGTCATCGTCCACGATGAGAAGGGTCTCCGGCGCTGCGGGATCTGTCTGCGTCATAGTCGACGGGAACACAGGGTTCACTTCCTTTCTGTTCTGCAGAGTTTCTGCAAAAAACAGGGCGCAGGGCAAAGTCCCACGCCCTATGTTAACTATTATAGTATGCGTTACCCGATCCCGTCAAATCAAATCTTTGTAACCCTTGCAAAATTCGTTCAAAAACGATTTCAGCGGATCATTCCGGGGCCTTCATGCTTTCCACCATGCTGATTCGGCGCAGCTTTCGGTGCATCACCAGATTCACCAGCGCGCTGAACACAAGGGTGAGCAGGGCGCTGAACACGTAGCTCAGCGGCTTGATGGTGCGGCCGAACATCACCGCGTCCACCTCCACCGAGTGGATCACGAACATGTGCAAAAAGATGCCCAGCACCAGCCCCGCCAGCGTACCGATGACCGACAGCGCCACCGACTCCCGGTACACATAAGCGGAGACCTCGCTGTCGTAGAAGCCCAGCACCTTGATGGTGGCGATCTCCTTGGTGCGCTCGGTGATGTTGATGTTGGTCAAGTTGTACAGAACCACGAAGGCCAGCACGCCGGCGGAAACGATGAGCACCACCACGATGATGTCGATCTTCTGCATCATGCCGCTGAAGGTGCTCTTCAGGTCGCTGATCTGGTTCACGCCTGCCACGCCCTCGGTCTTGAGCAGGGTGCTGTTCAGCGCGGCCCGGCCCTCGTCGGAATCATCCGCCGCGTGGCCCAGCACCAGATCGAACTCCGGCGCAGCGCCGAAGCCGGACTCGTAGGTCTCGGCGCTCATGTACACGTAGTTCTCCACGTAATTTTCCACGATGCCGTCCACCCGGAAGGTGCCGGTGCGGCCGTCCTTGTTTTCCAGGGTCACGGTGTCGCCCACCGACAGATTCGCCCGCTCGCTCATCTTCTCGGTGATGACCACGCCGGTCTCCGAGAAGGCCACCGCCTCGCCGCTCACCCGCTCGTGCAGGTCCACGAAGCTGCCGATTCGGCTGCTCTCCTGAGGAACAAACAGATAGGTCTCGAAGGTGATGTCGTCGAATTCGTTCTCGCTCTGCTCCTGGTGCACCAGGGTCCAGTCGGTCACCAGCGAGGAATCGCCCAGCACCTCTTCCAGCTCGCTGCCCTCAAATTCCTCCGGGTCCCGCACGCTCACGGTGAAGTCGTAGGTAAACACCTTGCCGAACTGCTTGTTCACGATGTCGCTGATGGAATCGTGCAGGCCGAAGCCGGTCACCAGCAGAGCGGTGCAGCCCGCGATGCCCACCACCGTCATAAAGAACCGCTTTTTGTAGCGGAACAGGTTGCGGGCGGTGACCTTGTGGGTGAACTTCATCCGCTTCCACACCGGCCGTACCCGCTCCAGAAGGATGCGCTTGCCCGCCTTGGGGGCCTTGGGCAGCATCAGGGTGGCGGGGGCCTCCATCAGGGTGGCCCAGCAGGCGTTCAGGGTAGCCGCCAGAGTGCACAGGATGGCCGCCCCCGAGGCAATGGCCGCATAGGGAACATTAAACAGACGGTATATCTTCGGCAGAGTATACATCATGGAGTAGGCATTCCAGATAACGGTGGGGAACAGATTGAAGCCCACCAGCAAACCGAACACGCAGCCCGCCACGGTGGCGGTCATGGCGTAGATCACATACTTTGCCATGATGGATTTTTTGCTGTAGCCCAGCGCCTTCATGGTGCCGATCTGCAGCCGCTCCTCCTCCACCATGCGGGTCATGGTGGTCAGGGCCACCAGCGCCGCCACCAGGAAGAAGAACACCGGGAATACCCGGGCGATGGCCTCCACCTTCTGCACGTTGGATTTCAGCGAGGCGAAGCTCACGTTCTCATCCCGGGTGAGCAGGTACCATTCCGGCTCCTCCAGCTCGTCGATCTCCTTCCGGGCGTCATCCAGCTGCTGCTTCGCATCCGCCAGCTGCTCCTCGGCGCTCTTTTTCTGCTCGGCGTATTCCGCCTCGCCCTCGCTCAGCTGCTGCTTGGCGTCCTCCAGCTGGGCGGCGCCGTCCTCCAGCTCAGCCTTGGCGGAATCCAGCTTCTCCTGGGCCAGCTCCAGCTCCAGCTGGGCAAGCCCCGGGGCCATGCTCAGAGCGCTCTCGCCCTGGGCGATCTGCTTTTCGCCCTCGGTGATCTGTTTTTTGGCCTCCTCCAGCTTAGCCTTGGCGGCTTCCAGCTGCTTTTCGCCCTCGGTGATCTTGGGCTCGTTCTCCGCGATCTGGGCCTTGGCGGTATCCAGCTGAGCCTGGGTCTCATTCACAGCCTGCTGGCCCTGGGCCAGCGCGCTGTTGGCCTCGTCCAGCAACGCCTGGGCCGCGTCCGCCTGGGTGCGGGCGGCCTCTGCCTGACTGGTCGCCAGATCCAGCGCCTGCTGGGCGCTGTCCAGCCCGGTCTGGGCGGTCTGGACCCGGGCCTGGGCCTGGGTGCGGGCAGCCAGCAGCGGGGCGGCCTCGTCCGGCTTCTGCGCGGCCCATTCCGCTTCGGTCAGCTCGCCCCGGGCCGCGTCGATGGCCGCCTGGGCGTTGGTCAATTCGGTGTTGGCCGCGTCCAACTCGGCGGCGGCCGCGTCCCGTTTGGTCTGGGCCTCGGCGCGGGCGGCCTCCAGCTGGTCGGCCAGCTGCCGGGCACTCTCCACCGTGGGCTTCAGCTCATCCACCCGAGCCTGCAGCTTGGGCAGGGCCTCCTGGGCCTGGGTCAGACTGGGTTCCAGCAGCTGGACCAGCTGTTTCGCCTGCTCCAGCTGCTGCTTTGCGTCTGCCAGCTCCTGGCTCTTCTGCTCCACCTGGGCCACGCCGGCCTCGTACTCGGCCTTTGCGTCGATCAGCTTGGCCTGTGCGTCCGCCAGCTGCTGCTGCTGGGCGGTCAGGGTGCCGGGCAGACTTTCCTTATTGGCATCCAGCTCGGCCTGACCGCCCTCGATCTCCTTCTGGGCATCCTCCAGCTTTTTCTCATTTTGCTCGATCTCGCTGCGGCCATCCGCCAGCTCCTCCTCCGCGTCCGCCAGCTTCTCTTCGGCTTCGGCCTTGGCGTCCTCATATTCCGCGGTGGCATCGGCCAGCGCCTCCTCGGCCTCGGTCTTCACCTGCTCATAGCGGATGCGGCTGCGCTCGCCGCTGATGTCCTCCAGCTTCTGGGCAGTCAGGTCCACATAGTCGGTGTAGGCGTCGGTGAGGCTGTCGTAGGCCTTGGCGCCCTCCACCTGCACATAGATGTCGGTCCACACATCCAGCGCGAAATTCTGCTCGCCGGTGTAGAGCACCACATCCACGGTGCCGTCGCCCACGCTGGCGCTTTCCCGCTCGATGGAGAAATAGGCGCTGGTGCTCACCACGCCCACCACCTTCAGCTCGCTGCGGGTGAAGGTGTCCTCCCAGTCCTCATTGTCCGGCGAGATGGTCAGGGTGTCGCCCACCGAAAAGCCCATGCCGTGCAGGTCGGAGCCCTGCTCCACCACGCACTCGTCCTCCTTCACCGGCAGGCGGCCCTCCACCACCTCCATCCGGTTCAGGTAGCCCTGGGGCTCCTTTTCCTCGATCTGGTCCAGCGGCACGCTCTGGATGCGGGCCACCAGCCCGTCGCCGGAGGGGGTGTTCACGATGGCATCCGCCGAGTAGGCGGGCATCACCTGCTCCACCCCGTCAATGGCGCGCACCGCCTCCACATCCTCGTCGGTCAGGCCCAGAGTGCCCACAATGCGCAGGTCGAACAGGTCGGTCTCGTCAAAAAAGCGGTCGGCGGAATAGCGCATGTCCGGCGTGGTGGCCAGCAGACCGGCCAGAAAGCCCACGCCCAGAGCCACAATCGCAAAAATGGCCAGAAACCGGCTCAGGCTCTGGCGGATGGTGCGCACCACCATTTTGCGGTATGTACGTTTCATTTTTTACCACTCGATCCTTTCCACGGGGGTGGGGTTCTCGTTCACCTCCACCCCGGCCACCTGGCCGTTGCGGATGTGGATCACCCGGTCCGCCATGGCAGTGAGGGCGGAGTTGTGGGTGATCACGATGACGGTGCGGCCGGTCTGGCGGCAGGTGTTCTGCAGCAGGGCCAGCACCTGCTTGCCGGTCTTGTAGTCCAGCGCGCCGGTGGGCTCGTCACACAAAAGGATCTTGGGGTTTTTGGCCAGCGCCCGGGCGATGGACACCCGCTGCTGCTCGCCGCCGGAAAGCTGGGCCGGGAAGTTGTCCATCCGGTGCTCCAGCCCCACCTGGCGCAGGGTCTGCTCGGCGGGCAGCGGCTCCTTGCTGATCTCATTGGCCAGCTCCACGTTCTCCAGCGCGGTCAGGTTCTGCACCAGATTGTAAAACTGGAACACGAAGCCCACATCGTAGCGGCGGTAGCGGGTGAGCTGCTTCTGATTGTAGGCGCTCACCTCCTGGCCGTCCAGAAAGATGTGGCCCTCGTCGCAGCCGTCCATGCCGCCCAGCATGTTCAGAACGGTGGTCTTGCCCGCGCCGGAAGGCCCCACGATCACGCAGAATTCGCCCTTGTCGATGAAAAACGAGACGTGATCCGCCGCCGCGATGCGGTTTTCACCCATCTGGTAATATTTGCACACGTTATCGAATTCCACAAAATGCCGTTCCATTGCGTCGCTCCTTTGGGGGAATGGCTCCCCTGTGATACCTTTATTATAAACAAAGTTTTTAGGCCACACAACCAACAATCCTGATACAATCCGTGAATTTTTTAAGAAATCCGCCCAAAATTTTTCGGTTCGGGCGCAAAAAAAGCCCCCGCCGTTCCCGACGGAGGCAAAAATTATTCGCCGTGGATCTGGGGCATCGGGCCGCCGAAATCGAAGGTGAGCTCCAGCCGGCCGTTCACCGGCCGCCAGCCCGCCCGCAGGCGGTGCTCCACCGCCCCGGTGTGGGCAGGGTCGGTCAGCATCAGCAGGGCCAGATACTGGTCGTGGCCGTAGCGGCAGCACACATCGCCCCGGCGCAATGTCTGGCTGAGCAGAAAGCGCAGCTCCTGGTCCGCCCCGGCGCTGGCCGCGCCCGGCTGGCCACCCGCGCCCGCCAGCAGCAGCACCGCCACCTGACCGGTGCGGACCGCCTGCCGCCGTGCCATGGCATACAGCATGGGCAGCTGGTCGTACTCGCAGAAATAGGGGCCCGGAGGGGCGTTCTTTTCGTGACCCTCCAGCTTCTGGCGGATGCGCAGCATCTCCTCCCTGCCCCGGCTTTCGCCCTCGGTGGCCCACTGATGAATGGCCCGCAGCCGGGCCGGCGGGGCCTGCCCCTGCCGCTCCATGAGCATCTCGGCCAACAGGGGGTACTGGCTGCGCACCGCCGCCTTCATGTTCAGCTCCTGCATGGCCGCAAACCGCACGATCTGCAGCTCCATGTCGTCCGGGAAGAGCAGCAGCGCCTCGGCACACACCGCCAGCGCCCGGCGCGCTCCCAAGCGCTGGCGGTCCTCCAGCAGCAGCGCCGCCGCCCGCCGGGCAGCGGCCAGCCATCCGTCCCGGATCAAAGCCGCCTGCCCGGCCACCCAGGGCCGGTCCGCCAGCTGGGGCAGAAAATCCCCGCAGCAGATGCCGTCCAGCTCCTCCCAGGCCGCCAGAGCCAGGGCTTTGTCCGGTTGGTTCACCGCCTGCTCGGCCAGCCGCCCCGCCTGCCACAGGTCCACCTCCAGCGAAAGGTCCGGCGCAAGACGGTACTGCTTGTCCTCCACAGTAACCAGCTCCCGCTCCACGCCCCGCTGCTCCAGCAGACGGCGCAGCGAGTAGGCGGCGTTTTTCAGCGCGCCCGCCGGGTTGTGGCTCTCCTCCTCGGTCCAGAGCAGACCGGCCAGCGCCTCATTGGAAAGAGGCGCGCGGCCGTTCAGCGCCAGCAGGGCCAGCATCTCCAGATTTTTGTTGATCCGCTCGCCCCGGCGCACCAGAAGCTGACCGTCCAGCCAGACGGCCAACCCGCCAAAGGTCTCCACCCGCATGCTGTGCTGCTCCATGCTCCGCTCCTTCCGCGCCGCCCCCGAGGGGCTTTGGCTCTGTTGTTTTTTCCCATTATACCGGCTTTGCGGCGTTTTGTATAGCCGCTTTGCATGATGAAACGGCCCGGAGAAACCTCCGGGCCGTTTGCTTGTTTGTTTACAGGGTATCGTTCGCCCTTACCGCAGCCTTGCCGGTGTTCACCTCCAGGTCGAAGAAGGGGCGCAGGTCCTCGTTTTCCACCACCCGCTTGTACAGGGAGGAGGAAACGTCCCCGAACAGCTCCACCTGGCCCATGTTGCACTCCATGGCGTAGCCGTACTGCTCCGGCTGAGGGGTGCGCAGGGTCACGCTGCCCGCGTTCACCTCGATCTTTGCCTCGCCGTTCACGGTGCCGCTCACATCCACGCTGCCCGCGTCGGCGCTCAGGTCCATGGAGTCGGCCTGCACCCGGCGCAGCTGCACGCTGCCCGCCTGCACATCCACTTCCAGATCGCCGCAGGCCAGCTCCTCGCCGGTGATACTCCCGGCGCTGCACTCCAGCTCCACCGCATCGTACCAGGCATCCCGGGGCAGCACCACCTCCACCACATCCTCGCTGCCGTGGCTATGGCTGTGGTTGTGGTCCGAGTGCACGGTCAGGGTCCAGACGCCGTTTTCCCGGCTGCTGTCCACCAGAACATCGTCACAGCCGCCGGTGTTCAGCGCAAAATCATCTCCCAGAGTCAGCTCCAGGCGGCCCACCTCCACGGTGAAGTCCAGCCGCTGCACATCGCCGGTCTGGTGGGGGACCTGCCAGTCCCCCGAACCCGCCAGAGAAAGCGACGGGTCATCCACCGCCACCGAGGCGTCTGTGCTGCGGCCCCAGTGCCAATCCCAGCCCCACATGGGCTTTGTGCCGGAAATCAGATTGTTGCGGCTGAAGGCATCGCTCCACACGCCGCCGGTGATCATGCCCAGCACACACAGCAGGATGCCGGGGATCAGCATGGCCAGCGCCGCCATAAAGCAGTATTTGATCACACGTTTCATTGCTCATTCCCCCTCGCCTTGTTCTGTGCCAGCCTTTCTTTGGCCCAGTGCCAGCCCCGCACGGCCATGCGCCAGAGCCAGACCAGCAGCCAGAGCAGCGCCAGACCGATGCCCAGCACCAGAAAGCCCAGGGCAATGTCCAGCACGCCCAGGCCCGCCACCAGCAGGGCGGTGCCCACGCCGGTCCAGAGGGTCAGGAAGCCCTTGACCACCACCACAATGCCCGCAATCACCATTGCAACTCCGCTGAAGGCCAGTGCAGCCCCGGTGATGGCCACCGCCGCCAGGATGCCCAACACGGTGCCCAGCACGCTCAGCCACAGGGGCGACAGGATCAGCGCCGCCGCCACGACCACCACCCAGAACAGGGTGCGGTTGTCGGATTTCGGGGCCGCGCCCGGGTACTGGGGCGGATTCGCATATTGGGCCGCGCCCGCCGCGGCACCTGCCGCCTGCCCGGCGCCCTGCGTCTGGTAGCGGGGCGGGATGCGGCTGCCCGGCACGTTGGCCTTGATGATGGCGGCCACCTTTTCCGGGCTGCCCAATTCGGCCAGCACCGCCTGCTCCTGCTCGGGGCCCGCCTCGTCAAAATATTCCTCGTAGTAGCGCAGGGCCTCTTCCCGTTCCTCCTGGGTCACATCCGCCAGAAGGCGGTTCAGCCGCTGCAAAAATTCCTGTTTCGTCATTGGTCGTCTTCCCCCTCCAGCAGCATGGAATCGATCTGCTTTTTGTACTCGGTCCACTCGGCCCGGTATTGCTCCAGCGCCTGGGCCCCCGCCTGGGTGAGCCGGTAATACCGGCGGTTACGCCCGGCAAATGCCTGGTCATAGGTTTCCAGGTACCCTTCCTTCTGCAGGCGGCGGAGCACCGGGTACAAGGTGCTCTCGCTCACCGTCATGATCCGGCGCACATCCTGGGTGATCCGGTACCCGTAGGTGGGTTCCTTTGCCGCCGTGCTCAGCACCAGCGCATCCATCAGCGCCGCTCCGTTGTTGAACGCCACGCCGTCGCCTCCCTTTCTGTTTCTAACAATATTATATTTCGTATAATATTAAATGTCAATATAATATTATGCGAACAAAAAAGAACAGCCCCGGGTGTTCCCGGAGCTGTTCTTGTGCGTCAGCTGTTTTGTCCCTTTTTGAAGATGATGAGCTTGGAGAAAATGTAGTTGAACAGGATGACCAGCACCTGATCCACCAGCTTCACCGCCAGGAACCAGAGCCCCTGCCAGCCTTCCGGCACCAGGGCCATGCCGATCAGGTCCACGCCGATCCACATGATGGCCACATCCATCACCAGGGTGCCCAGACGGCAGCCGATGAAGGAGGCGAACTCCCGCACCGCGTCCATTCCCCTGCTGTGGCTGCGGAAGACCCAGATGCGGTTGGTACAGTAGGCGAACAGGATGCAGATCACGTTGTCCAGCAGGGTGTTCCAGGTGGTAGGCATGCCCATCCAGCGGAACACCAGTGCCAGCACGATGTTCAGCAGCGTGGCCAGCCCGCCGAAGAACAGGTAGGCCAGCTGTTCATAATATTTCTCGATCAGCCCTTTCAGCTTTTCGATCATCCCTCAATGACCTCCACGGTCTTCATCACAACGGGGGTCACGGGGCGGTCCTGGAAGCCGGTGGGAGTGTTGGCGATCTCGTCCACCACGTCCATACCATTGACCACGCGGCCGAAGGCAGCGTAGCCGCCGTCCAGATGAGGAGCGTCCTCATGCATGATGAAGAACTGGCTGCCGGCGGAGTTGGGGTCCATGGCGCGGGCCATGCTGATCACGCCGCGCTCGTGCTTGATGGGGTTCTTCCAGCCGTTGCGGGCGAACTCACCCTTGATGTGCCAGCCGGGGCCGCCCATGCCGGTGCCGTCCGGGCAGCCGCCCTGGATCATAAAGCCGGGGATGATGCGGTGGAAGGTCAGGCCGTTGTAGAAACCCTCGTTCACCAGCTTGAGGAAGTTCTCCACGGTGATGGGTGCGGCCTGAGCGTCCAGCTCCAGGTCGATGGTCTTGCCGTTTTCCATGGTGATGCGTACCATAGTAAAATCTCTCCATTCTTTGTTTTTTCACAGAGCGCCCGCAGTGGACGCCCGTACACAGAAGAAAGGCGGCCCGGCGCACAGCCGCACGCCGGGCCGCCCTTTTCGGTTATTATAGCATAATGCGAAGCGTTATGGTATAATTCGCCATCTTTTCCGGTTGCCCCGTAAGGGGCGAGGAAAAGGGCATTAAAATCCCGTATAATAGCCGCTCTGCGGCTATTATAGCATATTTTGCCCACCGGGCACAGGGGGAAAATCAGCCCTCCAGCTGGGCGGCTTCCTCAATGAGCTTTGCGCAGGCGTCGATGCCCAGGGCCGCGTTCAGGCACATATCGTAATACTGGGCCTCGCCCCAGCGGTTCTGGGTGTAGTAATTGTAGTAGGAGGCGCGGCGCTTATCCTCCTTCTGGATGCTTAGCTCCATGATCCGGTCCTCGGTGCCGGGGGCGAAGTCCCCCGCCGCCAGGGCGAACTTTTTGCGGAAGTCCATGGTGGCATGCAAAAAGACCTTGAGCACATCCGGGCGGTCCCGCAGCACGTAGTCGGCGCAGCGGCCCACGATCACGCAGGGGCCCTTTTCCGCCAGCTGGGAAACGATGTTGGACTGGATGATGTAGACCTGATCGTTCAGCGGCAGATCGCCGCCCATGGTGTACAGGCTGTACAGCAGGCTGGCGGAGTGGCGCTTTTCCACCGCCGCGATGGACTCCTCGGAAAGGCCGCTCTCCTTTGCGGCCATGGTGATGAGCTCCTTGTCGTAGAACGGGATGTTCAGATCCTGTGCCACCTTGCGGGCGATGTCCAGACCGCCGGTGCAGTGCTCACGGCTGATGGTGATGATGTTGCGCTTCATACAATTGACCCCCTTTATGGCGGTGCTTCCGCCTTGTGGTTTTTATGGCGCACAGCACGCCGGGATGCGCGCCGGTGCGTTTGGAACAATGACCGGTCAGCTGCCGGTGTGCACCTCGCCCACCAGACCGCCGCCGCTGGAATCGATGGCGTACACGGTCAGCCGGCCCGCCTGGCTGAGCAGCTCGGGCGGCAGGCGCACCGCGCCCTCTCCGGTGCGGCTCAGGTAATGGAAAGCCTTATGGGCGGTGGTGGCGTGGGCCACGCCGTCCGGCACGGTGCAGGCCAGCGTGCCCTCAAAATCCTC
>NZ_JAGHKE010000019.1:0-27771 GCF_017889395.1 Allofournierella sp.
ATGCTGTTCGCCATCAGCAACTTTTCCTCCAAACTGCTCAGCATCATCTTGCAGCCATACATCACCTTCGCCATGGGCGAGGTGGACGAGGTGGGCATCACCAAGCTGGTCCAGCAGATCGGTTCGCTGCTGATCCCGCTGGTGAGCATGGGTGTGAGCTTCGCCATCATCCGCTTCGGCCTGGAAAAGGCCAACAGCAAAAGTCAGGTGTTCACAAATGGCCTGGTGACCATCGGCATGGGCTTTGCCCTGATGCTCATCTGTTACCCGGTGCTGCGGCTGATCCCGCTGTTCAGCGATTATGCACTGCTTTTGTATGTGCATGTGCTGGTGAGCTGCCTGCGCACCCTGTGCACCCAGTTTGTGCGCAGCCGCCAGCTGAACCGGCTGGTGGCGGTGGACGGCGTGTTGTGCAGCGCCACCAACCTGGGCTTTATGATCCTGTTTTTGTCCGGCATGAAGATGGGAGCCTCCGGGTACATCCTGGCCATCATCTGCAGCGACGCGCTGAGCGCTTTGTTCGTGTTCCTGGTGGCGAACCTGCGCCGCTACCTGCATGTGAAGAGCTTCAACAGGGAGCTGTGGGGCCGGATGATGCGCTACGCGCTGCCCATGGTCCCGGCGCAGATCAGCTTCTGGATCATCAACGCCAGCGATCTGTTCTTTGTGCAGGCCATGTGCGAGGGCTACCAGGGCCAGACCGGCGAATACTGGACCGGCCTTTTGGGCGTGGGCTATTTTCTGCCCACCATCCTCACGGTGCTGGGCACCATCTTCTATGAGGCCTGGCAGCTGTCCGCCGTGACCGAGGAAAAGGGCCGCGCCGCCTTCTTCAGCCGGGTGTTCGCCATCTATCAGGCGCTGCTCTTCTGCTGCTGTAGCGGCATCATTCTACTTTGCCGCCCGCTGATGTTCATGTTCAAATCCAACTTCTACGATGCCTGGCAGTTTGTGCCCATGCTCACCCTGGCCACCCTGTTCAACTGCTTCAACCAGTTTTTGAACAGCATCTACATGGTGGAAAAGCGCAGCACCCTGTCGCTGTATACCATGCTGGCGGGCGCCATTGCCAACGCCGGGCTGAACTGGGTGCTGATCCCGCTGATGGGCCCCAACGGCGCCACCCTGGCCAGCCTCATCAGCTATTTCATCGTGTTTGTGCTGCGGGCCATCAACACCCGCGGCCTGATGCAGATGAGCTTTGCGCCGCTGCGCCTGACCATCAACTGCGTGCTGATCGGTGTGGAGACGGTGTTCATGCTGCAGGAGACGCCGGGCTGGCCGGTCTGGTGCACCCTGCTCACCGCGGTGATCTGCCTGTTCAATCTGCAGGGCATCCTGGGCATGCTGCGTCAGCTGCTGCACCGCCGTGCTCCCCGCAAGCAGGCCTGAGCCGTTTGATTGGATTGAAACAAAAATCGCCCCCGGGCATTGTGCGGAACGCACAGCCCGGGGGCGGTTTGCTTTTGTCTGGAATTATTCCGGCAGCGCCAGCGCGGTCAGGCGCATGTAGTGCTTGTACAGGGGGCCGAAGCGGCGGTGATAGCCCGGCTTCCAGGGCTTTGCCTTGCCGCAGAAGTGCAGCACGGCGGTGTGGGTGAACACCCAGTCCATGTCGCAGTCGCCGCCGCTGCGCAGGTAGTAGTTGTTATAGTTGCGGGCGTCGTAGTTCCACACCGCGTCATCCAGCGCCAGCACCCGCTCGCCGTAGAGCATGTTCAGAAGGTCCTGGTCCGGGAATAGCAGCTCCCGGGCGTGCTTTCTGGTGAAGGCGAAGAGGGCGGTCGGGTCGATGAAGCGCCGCGCCGCGTCCAGGTCCATGAGCAGCACGCCGGAATTGAAGTAGCCGTGGTTGGTGCCGAGCCTTACCTGATTCACGCTGTTGGCCAGCTCGGTCTTGCCAGTGTGGGCCGCCGCCGCTAACATCCGCCCCTCCAGGTCCAGCTCCCACAACGGGCGCAGCGGGTTGATGACCAGAATGTCCGGGTCCAGGTAGATCACCCGGTGCAGCTCCGCAGGCAGCAGCTGACCGGCCAGCAGCCGGTAGTACATCTCCTGGGGGTACTGGCGGGTGAGAGGCGCGTCCTTAAACAGCTCCTCGCCCGCGGTGAGCGGATGCAGCGAAAAGCCCAGCAGGCCGCAGCGACGCTCCAGCCGGGCCAGATGGGCGGGGGTGAGCGAGCGATGGATCAGCCAGACCGACACGGTCTCCCCCGGATTGGAGGCGTGCAGAGAGGTGAGCATCACCTCCAGCTGGGGCAGGTAATGCTCGTTCAGGGTCACCAGAATGGAAATGGAAGATGACAAGATAACACCTCATTCTACCGCCGGAAAACCCCCGGCGGAGGATCGGACACAATTGCGTCCCTTTTTGTTATGGTACCACGTTCCGGGGCGGAATATATGAAGTTTCTGCAAAGAAACCAAAATTATGCCCCGGCGGTGAAGAATCCGGCAGTAAACCCTCGTTGCATGGGCATGAGCGGGCGGAATATACCCCCCACGCACACCCTTGCCAAACAGGGAGGTCGATACCATGGCAGAGTTGTTTTTTTCGATCAGCCGTTTCTGGCTTTTGCTGATGGGCATCTGCTGCGCCTACCAGCTGGGCTACACGTTATTGAGCCTTATCAGAACGCCCCGCTGGAAGCCGGGGCCCTGCACCAACCAATACGCGGTGCTCATCTGCGCCCGCAACGAGGCCGCAGTGCTGCCGAACCTGCTGGAAAGCCTGCGCGCCCAGGACTACCCCGGCGTGCTGGATCTGTATGTGGCGGCGGACAACTGCACCGACGACACCGCCCACCTGGCCCGCAAGGCCGGGGCCACCGTGTTCGAGCGGCATGACCGGAGCCGGGTAGGCAAGGGCTACGCGCTGGATTTCCTTTTGCACCGCATCTGGGCCGAGGGCAAGCGGTACGACGGTTACATCCTCTTTGACGCGGACAACCTGGCCCGGCCGGATTTTGTGCGCCGGCTGGACGGGGTGTTCTCCACCGGCTGCCCGGTGGTGGCGGGCTACCGGAACACCAAGAACTATTGGGGCTGGGTGGCCGCGGGCCAGGGCCTGTGCTTCATCCGGGAGGTGCGCTTTCTGAACGCGCCCCGCACCCTGCTGGGCTTCAGCGGCAACGTGACCGGCACCGGCTTTCTGGTGAGCGAGGAGATTCTGCGGGATGCGGGCGGCTGGCCCTGGCACTGCCTGTGCGAGGACCTGGAGTTCTCCACCGTGCAGATGATCGCCGGGCGGCGCATTGCCTACTGCCCCCAGGCGGAATACTTTGACGAGCAGCCCGCGAGCCTTCGCCAGAGCGTGCGCCAGCGGCTGCGCTGGTGCAAGGGCTTTTTGCAGGTGATGGCAAAACGGGGCCCGGCCATGGGCCGGGCGGCGCTGCGGGGCAGCTGGTCCTGCGCCGACCTGCTCATCAGCCGCATCGCCCCGGTGCTGTTCAACCTGCTGGCCCTGGGCTTTGCCGCCGCGGGGGCGGTGGTCTCCGGCGGGGCGCTGGTAACGCTGGCCGCGCTGGGCCGAATCCTTGTCTGTGGCTATCTTTCCATGATGGCCATGGCGGCGCTGACCACCTGTACCGAGTGGAAACGCATCCAGGCCCCCGCCGCCCAGAAGCTGGCGGGCATCTTCACCTTTCCGTTTTATATGGCTACCTATTTGCCCATTGCCCTGGCTGCCTGCGTGCGGAAGGTGGAATGGACTCCGGTGGCCCACACCCGGGCCGTGACCCTGAATCAGCTGGACGCGGGCTGAACCGCAAAACAAAACGCCCTTGCTGTGAAAAGCAGCAAGGGCGTTTGTTTGCAGATCAATCAGCGGTGCAGCCGCTGGTGCAGGGTCTCCTTCAGCTCGGCCAGCAGCTCGCTGTGGCGCAGGTCCTTCATGGCGGGGAAGGCCTTCATCAGACGGGCCGCGCCGAAGAGCCGGGTGTCCAGAATGCGGGCCTGCAGAAAGTCCCGCCGGGCCTCCAGTTCGGCCAGCTTCTGGGGCAGAGCCTGACGGCCCTCCTCCAGCTTTTCGTCCGCCGCAAGGGCCGCGTCGCCCAGGTTGCGGCTGATGGCATCGCTGCCCTTGCGCAGGGCGGCCACCACCTTTTCCAGCTCGCCCAGGTCACGCTCCAGGCCGATCAGGGTGCGCAGGGTTACCGCCACGTCGGCTACGAAGACCGCCAGCCACAGCACCAGCAGCGCAAGGCCCACCGGCCGGGGCATCCATTCCACAAAGCGGTTCACCGGCGGATGCAGCACCTTCACCGCGAACATGCCCACCAGACCCCAGGCCAGACTGAATTTCAGGCAGATGTAGCCGCCCAGGTTGAATTTCCGTTTGGAATAATCCCACCAGGTGGTGTGGAACAGGGTTTTCAGCGCCCAGCCGGTCACCAGCTCCAGCGCGCTGGTGAGCAGGGCGCTGCCCGCAAACAGGGCCAGCGGCCGGTGAGCCAGCGGCTCCAGCGCCGTAAGTACGATCACCATGCCAAAGCCGTAGATGGGGCAGACCGGTCCGTTCAGAAAGCCCCGGTTCACCCATTTGCCGGTGCGCACGGTGCAGAATACCACCTCCAGGCACCAGCCCAGAAAGGCGTAGATCAAAAAGTACCAAAGAATCGCGTACAGGGAATGTTCCATTCAGATACCACCTCTCGTAAAGCGGCGCCGCGGGATGCACGGGTACAGAATTACAAAGCGCCACCCTAACATTATAGCATCCTACTGCCTTCGCGTGATATAATCAGAAAAGAAAAATGAAAAATTTGCAAAAAGGGGGGCTGCCGGGTGGACCGCTGGATCTTTCATTGTGACTGCAACAGCTTTTATGCCAGTGTGGAGCTGCTGCGCCACCCGGACCTGCGGGACAAATGCGTGGCCGTCTGCGGTGACCCGGAGGGCCGACACGGCATTGTGCTGGCCAAGAACGAGCCCGCCAAGCGGATGGGCGTGAAGACCGCCGAGGTCATCTGGCAGGCAAAGCGCAAATGCCCGGACCTGATTCTCCTGCCGCCCCATCGGGAATATTACCGTAAGTACTCGAAAATCATCAATGAAATATACCGTAAGTATACAGACCGGGTGGAGCCCTTCGGCATCGACGAGAGCTGGCTGGACGTGACCGGCACCTGGCAGCTGTTTGCCGAAAGCCCGGCAGCGCTGGCGGACCAGCTGCGGGCCGAGGTGAAGGCGGCCACCGGGCTGACCATCTCGGTGGGGGTGAGCTTCAACAAGGTGTTCGCAAAGCTGGGCAGCGACTACAAAAAGCCGGATGCCACCACCCTCATTACCCGGGAAAATTTCCACCAGATCGTCTGGCCGCTGCCGGCGGGGGACCTTTTGTATGTGGGCGCTTCGGCCCAGCGGCGGCTGGCCGGCATGGGCATTTCCACCATCGGCGAGCTGGCGGCGGCCCGGCCCGAGGCTCTGGCCGAAGCTCTGGGCAAGCTGGGGCTGGAGCTGAGCCGCTACGCCCGGGGTGAGGACGAGGCCCCGGTGCGCCGCTGGGGCGAGAAGGAGCCCATCAAGAGCGTGGGCAACGGCTCCACCTTCCGGCGCAACATCAAGGGCCCGGCGGAGATCCGCTCGGCGCTGAACGTGCTGGCGGACGAGGTGGCCGGGCGGCTGCGGCGGCACGGGGTCTGGGCCGGGGCGGTGCAGGTGACCATCCGGGACCCGGACCTGAAAACCATCACCCGGCAGAAGCAGCTGCCCATGAGCACCCATCTGGCCCGGGACCTGGCAAACGCCTGCTGGGAGCTGATGGAGAAAAACTGGGACATGGCCCGCCCGGTGCGGATGCTCACCGTCACTGCGCTGGCCATTACCGAGGAGCCCTTCGCGGTGCAGCAGAGTCTGTTCGACGACGCGCCCAAAACCGACCCTAAGCGGGAAAAGCTGGAAAAAAGCCTGGATGCCATCCGCAAAAAGTACGGCCGGGGAGCCATTGGGGCAGGGAGCATCCTGCACAACGACATGGGCCTGGGGGAATTGACCATCCGCCCGCAGGAGGACGAGGGCGAGGAAGAGTTCGACGAAAAGGTGAAGGGCCCGCTGTGAGCATAACACAAACAGGGGAAAGAGCCTGACGAAACGGGGAGAAAGCTATGATCGAAGCGGTATTGTTTGATATGGACGGTTTGATGTTCGACACCGAGCGGATGTACCAGAAGGCCTGGCTGCTGGCCGGGCAGCAGATGGGGGTGCCCATGAAGCCGGAAATCGTGGACCGGCTGCGGGGCCGCAACCGGCAGGGCTGTGCCCAGGTGTGCCGAGAGGTGTTTGGCGAGGATTTTGACTTTGACGCCATGCGCACCGTCTGCCGGTCCATCATGGCCCGATGGATCGAGGAGGACGGTCTGCCGGTGAAGCCGGGGCTGTATGAGCTGTTGGCCGAGCTGGAGCGGCGGGGCATCCCGGCGGTGCTGGCCACCAGCACCACACGGGACAGCGCCTGGGGCCACCTGCAGCGGGCGAGGGTGGACCGGTATTTTCTGGGCGCGGTCTGCGGCGATGAGGTGACCCGCTCAAAGCCCCACCCGGAGGTGTTTTTGAAGGCGGCGGCGCTGGCGGGCAAGGACCCGAAAAACTGCCTGGTTCTGGAGGACAGCCCTGCCGGGGTGCGGGCAGGCGCGGCGGCGGGCTGCTTCACCGTGATGGTGCCGGACCTGACCGGCCCGGACGCGGAGCTGGAGGCCCTGGCCGGAGCGATTCTGAAGGACCTGACCCGGGTCATCCCCCTGCTGGACCGGGCTTGAAGCTGTTTGATTCATATTTCAATACAAAAAGGAGAGAATAAAAATGATTAAACATATTGTATTGTGGGAGCTGGCGGACAAGGACCAGGCGGACGCCAATGCCGCCAAAATGAAGGAGCAGCTGGAGGCCCTGGTGGGCCAGGCCCCCGGTCTTGTGAGCGCCCAGGTGGGCCGTGGCTTCGTGGGCTGCGACGTGGCCCTGATCGCCGAGCTGGAGAGCCGCGAGGCGCTGGAGGCCTACCAAAACTTCGAGCCCCATGTGGCCATCAAGAACTGGATCGGCACCATTGCCAAGAGCCGCACCGTCTGCGACTTTGAGTGCTGAACAATACGCAAAAACCGCCCTTTTCCGAACAATGGAAAAGGGCGGTTTTATATTATTTATTAAAGGAAAGAACTTACTGAATGCCCTTTTCGGCGCGGATGGCAGCGCTTTCCTCCTTGTCCCGCTGGTTGCGGGCGGCGATGGCCGCGGCCAGCTCGTCGCGGGTCATGGGCTTCTTCACTGCGATCAGCGCCTTGGTGGGGATGCCCTGCTCGGTGAACATGGCCTCGTGCTCGGTGCGGATGTTCCACTCCGGCTCCTCGGCGTGCAGATCGAAGGTCTTCCACACGATCTCGTAGCCCGCCTCGGGGAAGTAAGCGAGGCTGTCCCGGAAGAGGTCGTCGTCATCGGTCTTGAAGTAAATTTCGCCGTTTTCCTCCAGAATGGTCCGGTAGAGGGCCAGCTGGCGGGTGTGGGTGAGCCGGTGCTTTTTGTGGGCCAGCTTCTTGTTCCAGGGGTTGCAGAAGTTGATGTAGATGCGCTGCACCGTGTCCCGCTCGTTGAAGGCGTTCAGGATGCGCTCGATGTCCAGGCTCATGATCATCACGTTGTCCGGAGTCATGCCCTTTTCCGCGTAGATGCGCTCGATGTTCCGCTTAGCCAGGATCAGCACCTTATCGGTGATGTCGATGCCCAGATAGTTGATGTCCGGGTGGGCGCTGGCCAGCCGGGCCAGAAAGCCGCCCTTGCCGCAGCCCAGCTCCAGGTGCACCGGCTGCTGGGGCCGGGCAAAGACGCTGTGCCAGCGGCCCTTGTTCTCCAGAGGGGCGTGGGCGTGGTAGTCGCAGGCCAGCAGCTCCGGCCGGGCGTAGGGTTTGAATCGCATTCTCATGTTTTATGGTTCTCCTTCACAAGTGTTTGTCTGAAAAAGTCGTTCAGGACTGGGCGGTCTCGAGCAGAAAGGCTCGTACCGCGTCGAACTCGCCGGTCAGGCTGCCCTGTACAAAGCCGGGCTTGCCGCCCCCCCGGCCCGCGAAGGCCTGGTTCAGCTGCTTGCACAGCCCACGCAGGTCCGCCCCCGGCGCGGTGCAGGCCAGCGCATAGGCAAGGGTGCCGTTTTCGGTGGGGCTGAAGGCCGCGCAAAGGCCGGTGGTGCGCTCGCTCAGCGCCGCGCAGAGCCGCCGCAGGCCGTCCGGGTTCAGGTTGGGCCGCAGCAGAATGGCGGATTCACCGGGCTGCACGCCCTCGGCCAGAACCGCGAACAGCTCGTTCTCCGCCTGCACTGCCCGGTAGCGGGCGGCCTCCAGCTCGCCGCTCTGGCGCTGCACCGCCTCGGCCAACTGGCCCGCCTTGGCGGACAGGGTGGACCGGATGGCGGCAGCCTCCGCCCGCTGGGCCTCAAAGTACCGCAGCGCCCGCACGCCGCACACCACAAACAGCCGCACGCCGCTCTTATAGTTCTGCCAGTCGATGATCTTCACCATGCCCACCTGGCCGGTGCGCTCCACGTGGGTGCCGCAGCAGGCGCAGCAGTCCGCCCCGGGCACCGTCACGATGCGCACCGGGCCCTCCAGCTCCTTTTTGCTCCGGTAGGTCAGGTCGGCCAGCGCCTCTTTTGAGTGCCACACCGCCTCCACCGGCACGTTCTGCCAGATCACCCGGTTGGCCCGGGCCTCGGCCTCGGCCAGCCCTTCGTCCGAGATGGGAACGCTGGTGTCCATGGTCAGGTAGTCCTGCCCGATGTGAAAGCCCACGTTTTCAGCCCCGAACATGGCGTGCAGCGTGCCGGACAGAATGTGCTCACCGGTGTGCTGCTGGCTCATCTCCAGCCGGCGGTCAAGGTCAACGTTACCAGTGACCGTCTCGCCCTCTGCCAGCGGGGCGGAAAGACGGTGGATCACCTGGCCGCCCTTTTCGTGTACGTCCAGCACATCCGCGCCGCCCAGGGTGCCCCGGTCGGTGGGCTGGCCGCCCCCCTCCGGGTAAAAGGCGGTGCGGTCCAGGGTCACGGCCCAGGCTTCGCCCTCCGGGGTGCAGCTGAGCACCCGGGCGGTAAATTCGCCCACCGGCGGCTGAATATAATAAAGCGCTTCGGTCTGCGTCATAAAAAAGCTCCTTTGTGCAAAAAAGCCCGCGGCGCGCGGGCAGGGTATCCGCTGAGTGCATCTATTATAGCACAAAAGAGCCATACTTTGCGCGCACCGATGCCATTTTGCCGCCGTTTATGCTATAATAAGAACAATTCTATAAAAAGGCTCCGGCGCGCCGTGAGGGGGAAGCCCCGGGGCCACACAGCGAAAAAGGAGCGGTTGTTATGCGGGAATGCGGCGTTTTAATGCCTGTGTCCAGCCTGCCGGGGCCTTACGGCATCGGCAGCTTCGGCAAACAGGCCTATGCCTTTGTGGACTTTCTGGCCCAGGCGGGCCAGCAGATCTGGCAGATCTTGCCCCTTTCGCCCACCGGCTACGGTGACAGCCCCTATCAGAGCTGCTCGGCCTTTGCCATCAATCCCTATTTCATCGACCTGGACACCCTGCGGGATGAGGGCCTTCTGGAAAAGGAAGAGTACGGCACCATCGACTGGGGCGAAAGCAGTGAGGCGGTGGATTACGGCGCTCTGTACGAGGGGCGCTTTGCGGTGCTGCGGCGGGCCTATGAGCGCTTTCAGGCCTGGCTGCCGGACGATTACTACACCTTCTGCTTCTGGAACGAGGACTGGCTGGAGGACTACGCCCTCTACATGACCGCCAAGGGCCTGAAGAAGATGAAGGCCTATCCGGAATGGCCCGCGCCGCTGCGCACCCGCCAGCCCCAGGCGCTGGAGCAGCTGCGCAAGGAAAACGCAGAAGAACTGGGTTTCTGGCGCTTTTTGCAGTACCAGGGCTACCGCCAGTGGATAGCGCTGAAGACCTACGCCAACGATAAGGGCGTGCAGATTCTGGGCGACATTCCCATCTATGTGGCGGCGGACTCCGCCGATGCCTGGGCCGGCGGCAAGCTGTTCCAGGTGGATGAGGAGGGCAAGCTCACCCGGGTGGCGGGCTGCCCGCCGGACTACTTCTCCGAGGACGGCCAGCTCTGGGGCAACCCGCTCTACGACTGGCCCCAGCACAAGGCCAGCGGCTACGCCTGGTGGATTCGCCGGGTGGAGCACGCCCTCACCATGTACGACCGGCTGCGCATCGACCACTTCCGCGCCTTCGATACCTATTACGCCATCCCCGCCGGGCGGGAGAACGCCCGGGTGGGCGACTGGGAATACGGCCCCGGCATGGATCTGTTCCGGGCGCTGGAGGCAAAACTGGGCAAGCTGCCCATCGTGGCCGAGGACCTGGGCGATCTGTTCGAGAGCGTGCGGGTGCTGCTGAAGGAGAGCGGCTACCCGGGCATGAAGGTGATGCAGTTCGCCTTCGGCGGCACGGCGGAGAACGAGTACCTGCCCCATAACCACATCCACAACTGCGTGGTCTACCCCGGCACCCACGACAACACCACCCTGCGGGACTGGCTGAAAAACGGCGATCCCAAGGAGCTGGCCCAGGCCAAGAATTATCTGGGCCTGAACGCCATGGAGGGCTCGGTGCGGGGTTTTTTGCGGGGCGTGCTGTCCAGCTGCGCCGATCTGGCGGTGATTCCCATGGCCGACTGGCTGGAGCTGGGGGCCGAGGGCCGCATCAACACCCCCGGCACCGGTATGGGCAACTGGACCTGGCGCGCCAAAGAGGACGCCTTTGCCCCCGCGCTGGCCCAGCGCATCCGGCGCACCTGCGCCCGTTACGGCCGCTGCGCGCCGCTGCCCGAGCCGGAGCAGGCCCGGCCGGTGGTCCCGGTGCAAAAGCCCGCCCAAAAGGCGGAGGAACCGGCGGAAAAGACCGCCTCCAAGACCGCAAAGGAATAAACAAAACCCCCTTTGGGAACACTGGCTTTAGTCGGGGCAAGCTTGCCTCGCCAGCCAGTTTCAAAGGGGGCTTTTTTATGAGTGAACGAAGAAACGACCAGAACCACGGCGACAACGACAATCAGGCCGTGCTCAACGAGATCGTGCGCAACACCGAGATGGGAAAAAACAGCCTGGACCAGCTGATCGATGTGACCGACGATACGCACCTGAAGGCCAGTCTGCTGGCCCAGCAGAAGGAGTACCGCCGCATCAACCAGCAGGCCCACGCGGCCATGGCCGCACTGGGCGAGCAGAGCCACGGCCAGAGCCCGGCGGTGAAGCTGATGTCCAAAATGGGCATCTGGACCGAGACCCTCACCGACCGCTCCACCCGCAACCTGGCGGATATGGTCATCCAGGGGGCCAACCAGGGCGTGATGGACTGCGAGAAGGCCCGCAAGGACCACCCGGCGGCCAGCACCGGCGCGCTGGGGCTGCTGAATGAGCTGCAGCAGTTCGAGGAGCGCACCGCCCGCCAGATGCGGGACTTTTTGTAAATCAAAGCAAAAAAGAGGGCAGGAGCCGCTCCGTTTGACGGAGACCGTCTTCTGCCCTTTTGGAATGGATGCGCGCGCCCGGGCGGGCGCAGAAAAACGGTTACAAGGCGTCCAGCACCACGTCCAGCAGCTGGGCCGGGTCCAGGGCGCCTTCGGTGCAGCGGTCCGCAAGAGCCGCTGCAAAGGAAGAGTCGGTGGAAACATCGGGAACAAAAGCCAACTGCTCGCCGCCGGGCAGAGCCACCGCCTCGATGCCATAGCTCACATAGCGGCCCAGCTCGGGTGCTTCAAGCTCTTGTCGAACGATCTGATAACGGATCAAGCACAACGCCCTCCTCCGCAGCAGCCGGTTTCCGGCGGGCGGCCCGCCGGGTTGCGTAACTTCCTTTCATTGAATAAATTCCCCCTTTTCATGCAGCATAACGCAGAGGGGGGCAAATGTCGACGAACTGTTTGTTCGGGTTTTTGCCGTTTGGGCCGCAAGCGGCCGAAAGCCGGGTGTGCAGCGGCAAAAAGAGGGACGAAAAAAGGCCGAGCCGCGGAGTTTTCCACGACCCGGCGCTGAATTTGTTGAAAACTTTTCCGCGCTCAAAACGCTGAAAAGCCCTGTCGCAAGGAGGCTTTTTCCGGTTCGCCCCGGCAGCAGGAAGAAAAGAATTGTTGAAAAAGGGGACGGCGCAGGCGGCAGGGCCTGCACCGTCCCTTTGCGTTTGTTTTGCGGCTGGTTTTGCGCTGGCTCAGTCCAGGGTCTCCAGCATCCGGGCCACAATGCGGGTGGCAGTGGTCACGTATTCACTGATGCTGAATTTTTTTACCACCAGAACCTCGTGGCCCGCCTCGTCGGCGTTGTCGCTCATGGCGCGCAGCACCACGCAGGGCACGTTGTTCTTGGCAGCGATCTGGGACACGGCCGCACCCTCCATCTCCACACAGTCCGGGTCTACCTTGGCGGCGATGGCGTTCTTGGTGGCGCTGTCGCCCACGAACTGGTCGCCGGTGGCGATCTTGCCCGCGATGGCCTTCACGCCCACCTCTTCGCAGGCGGCCATGGCGGCCTTGACCATCTCCTCATCGCCGGGGTACTCGGCGGTGAAGGGGGCGGACTGGGCGATCATGTCGTCCTGGGCGTCGTGGTAAACTACGGTCTTGCCCACAACCACATCGCCGATGCCGATCTTGGAGGTCATGTTGCCGGCGATGCCGGAGAAGATGATGCGCTGTGCGCCGAATTTCGTGATCAGTACCTGGGTGGTGGCGGCGGCGTTGGCCTTGCCCATACCGGCGCAGCAGACAACAACCTGCTTGTCACCCAGCATGCCCCGGTGGTATTCCACCCCGGCGTAGGGCTCGATGGACACACCGTCCAGCAAGGCGCACAGCTGCTCCACTTCGTCGGGCATGGCGCCCATGATGCCGATGATCTCCATTGCGTCCTCCTTTAAATCTAAATCAAACATTGAACAGGAATTCGATGATGTCGCCGTCCTGCACCACGTACTCCTTGCCCTCAGTGTGCTGCAGGCCCTTGGCCTTCACGGTGGCCATGTTGAAGTCGCAGGCGGCGAAGTCCTCGTAGTGGACCACGCTGGCGCGGATGAAGCCGCGCTCGAAGTCGGAGTGGATCTTGCCCGCGGCCTGGGGAGCCTTGGTGCCCTTGCGGATGGTCCAGGCGCGGCACTCCTTCTTGCCATCGGTCAGGTAGGAGATCAGGCCCAGCAGGCTGTAGCTGGCCTTGATCAGGTTGTCAAGACCGGTGGCCTCGATGCCCATCTCATGCAGGAACTCCTTCTTCTCCTCGGGGGAGTAGTCGGCAATGTCCTCCTCGGTCTTGGCGCAGATGGGAATGCACTCCGCGCCCTCCTCGGCGGCCAGCTTCTTCACGGCCTGGTAGTGCACGTTCTCGTCCATTCCCTCCATCAGGTCGTCCTCGCTCATGTTGGCGGCGTAGATCACCGGCTTGTAGGTGAGCAGGCCCATCTCTTTCAGCTGCAGAGCCTGGTCCTCATCGTCCAGGTCGAAGTCGAAGCTGCGGGCGTTCTTGCCCTTGCCCAGATGATCGGCCAGCTGCTCCAGCCAGGCAGCGGAGGCGCCGGCCTTCTTGTCGCCGGTCTTGGCGGCCTTGGCGAAGCGGGCAGCCCGGTTGGAAACAACCTCCAAATCGCTCAGGATCAGCTCGGTATCAATGGTCTCGATGTCACGCAGAGGGTCCACGCTGCCGTCCACATGCACGATGTCGGTGCCGCCGAAGCAGCGCACCACATGCACGATGGCGTCGCACTCGCGGATGTTGCCCAAGAACTTGTTGCCCAGGCCCTCGCCCTTGGAAGCGCCCTTTACAAGACCGGCGATGTCCACGAACTCCACGATGGCGGGGGTCTTCTTGTTGGTCTCCCAGATCTCGGCCAGCTTGTCCAGCCGGGCGTCCGGCACGGGCACGATGCCGGTGTTGGGGTCGATGGTGCAGAAGGGGTAGTTGGCCGCGGCGGCGTTCTTGGTGCTGGTGATGGCGTTGAACAGAGTGCTCTTGCCCACGTTGGGCAGGCCCACGATACCTAATTTCATAATTCGATCTATCTCCTTAATTTTTCTTGCGGGTCCAAGAGTGGGCGGGTGCAGCGCGCTGAAATCGGCGCTGTTTCCGCCCGTTGCGCACGGATCGGATGCGTTTTCCTTTGTGCGGTTCCTCGCATGCCCTGTTCCGGAAAAAAGAAAAGAGCATACCAATACACAATAATGATAGCACACAACCTTTCTTTTCTCAAGGTGCATTGCGGAGGATTTTTTTGCGCCGGCCGAAGGCGTGGCCCGCCCGGCTGCTGGGCGGATATGGGGGTTCGTGAGCTTGTTTTTGACATAAAACCGGGGGACTGTTGCGCAACTTTCGTTTTGCAACAGCCCCCCGGAGTCGCGGCCTTGCGGGCTGCTCAGGGCAGCAGCGGCCGGACCGCGCCCAGCAGGGCGGCGCGGTTTCCCAGCAGAGCGGAGGATACCTTGCAGCGGCCGCGGGAATGGGGCGGCAGGCAGCGGTCCATGCAGGCCTGCAAAGCAGGGGTCAGGATCTCCTTCTGAGCAGAGATTCCCCCGCCCACCAGGATCGCCTGCAGATCGAGCAGCAGGGTGATGTTGGCGAAGATCCGTCCGGCTTTTTGCGCCCAGGATTCAAACAGATCACAGCACAGAGGGTCCTGCAGGCGCAGCCTCTCGAAGAACGCTTCTCCGGTCAGGTCAGGGCAGCCGCTCTGCGTCTGCGCTTTGCGGATCAGTGCAATGGCGGAATCCTCCAGCTCCCAGTAATGCCGGTCGTCCAGGTAATCCCAATAGCCGAGTTCACCGGCGCAGAAGCTGCTGCCGTTCCAGGGCCGGCCGTTCAGCACCAGTCCACCGCCGATGCCGGTGCCGAAGGCCACACAGAGAAAATTGTCCAGCCCCTGTGCGGCGCCCAGCCAGTGCTCCCCCAGTGCGGCCGCGGATGCGTCGTTGACGATGCAGACCGGCTGAGCGAACCCCGCCTCATCGAAAAAGGACCGCGGACAGAAGCCCTGCAGGGCGGGCAGATTTTCCACTCCGGCGCAGACCATGCCCCGCTGCGGGTCAACGATTCCCAGCGAGCTGATGCCTATGCCGCGGATGGAACGGGTTTGCGGGTCGTTTAAAATCTTGCGCAGGCTCTGCGCCAGCTCCGCCCGGGTCATGGCGGCGCCGGTGGGCAAAGAGCCAAGCGGCTGAATGCTTCCGTCGGCGCGGACCAGAGCGTATTTCAGCGTGGTCCCGCCAATGTCGATTGCGAGAAATTCATCCATGGAACGGCCTTCCTTTTATCCAAAATATACGGGAGTCACAAATGCACAGGAGCCATTGGCCTGATAGACCTCCATGTGATAGAAGTCTTTTCCGCCGTGGGTGTCGTCCGTCAAGGTCCCGCTGACCGAATATTCGGTTTCGGTGAAGATCGGATGGACCTTGAAGGCCTGCGAGTGATAGGGCTTCATGTGGGCGCTGTAGCCGCCCTCCATCAGCTGCTTTACGGTGAGGGTCTGCCGGTGGCCGTTCACATCGATGGTGAGCTGTGTTTCGGGGCTGCCCTCCAGCTCCAGAATGACGGAGCTGGTCAGAGGATGCAGCGGAGAGACATTCTTCACGCTGAAGCACTGCCAGCTTGCCCGCTGTGCGCTCACCTCCAGCAGCTTGCTGTCGATGTCGTTCACATCGTCGAAGCCGTCGGTGTTGGTGGAGGAGGGAGCCAGAACGCTGCGCCCGCGGAAGCAGGGCTCAACGCTGAGGATGCTGCCGTTTTCCACGGTCACATTGCCCAGCCAGCGGAACAGGTCGGTCTTGTTGTTGCCCCAGCCCATCTCGATGCGAAGCTTGTAATGATTGTCGTCGGGGGAGGGGAAGAGCATCAGGCCCTCGTCGATATGGATGGGACGGAGATTTTTGAAAATAACCACCTTGTCCAGCTTGTAGCAGCCCTTGACGCGATATTCAATCCTGCGGGGCGCGTCGTCATCCGGGGAGAGGATCGAGCCCATGGGGGCGCCGTTCACGGAAAATTCGCACTCGATGCGGTCGCCGGTCACCGCATAGGTGCGGCGTGCCAGCATGGCCTGCCAGATGCTTTCGCGGGTTTTCTCCTCCGCCCAGACGGCCATTTTTCCATCGCCGTAGGAGCCGGGGAAGCCGGCATGGTGGTCGGTGGAGCCCACGAATCCGAAGTGGTATCCCCGCCGAAGACCCTCGTAAACGGTGTTCCGACTGTCGCGGGGGCCCATATTGTGGTAATAGGGATAGGGTGCGGTCTCGCTCATGCCGCAGCCGTGCTTGGAGCACACCTCGATCAGCGGCGTAACCGTTTCGTCGAATTTGTCCCAGTTGATCCCCCGGTAGCCCGGGGTGTAGGCGATGTGATGGCAGACGGTCAGCGCGGGGACCTTGCAGTCCTCTTTCAGCTGAGCGGGGGAGTCCCGATAGATCAGCGGCAGGCTGTCGCTGGGGGAAACAATATGGTGATCGCCATATTCGCTGGAGTGCATCTCGTATGCCTGGAAGGTGACAAGCTCCTTGCTGTTGCAGGCGGCCAGCTGCGCGGCAACCTCATCCCAATGCGCTCTCAATTTTTCAAATCCCGCCTGATGAAAGTCCACCACAAATGCGGTTTCCTCTGTGCGGTCGGGGATATCGGGCCACATGGCATGGCCGGTCACGGCGCAAAAATCCAGATGGCTTTTTGCCCGCTCCAGTGCGTTTTTCAGGCTGCCGTAGCCGTAAGTGATCCCGCAATGATTGTGGATGTCGCCCCATAACAATTTCATGATAATGCTCCTTTAAATAGTTACCAGCTCAGCACGAAGGGCTGGGCGTCTGGCTCGAATACGATGGCTTGACCATAGCCGCAGCTGTCTGCGGCGCAAAGAAGATTGCCTTTTCCAATGATCTCCTTGCGGGAGAACAGGACCGCGCGCTGACCGGCCGGGCAGGAGATGGAAACGGCCTGTGCGTCCTCATCGGTCAGGAGGCTGTGGTCCAGCGCCTGGGTAATGGGCATCTTTTCCGCCACAAAGTCCGCGCTTTCGCCAAAGCCGATCACGGTCAGGAGCCCCTGGTTCTGGGGGAAGAGGCTTTGCACGCGCAGGCAGTCGGTCTGCTGCAGAAGGTTGTAGGTGGGGGAATAGGGAGTTTTGTGCAGGGAAAGCGCGGGCTGGACCGCAAAGCTCTGGACCCTCGCGCGCACCGCTCCGTTTTCAAATGCGGCACCGTTGGCGGTGAGAGAAACCTTGCCCGGACCAAAATGGAAATTCTGCTCCAGCTGATGCTCGCCGACGCCGAAGATGCTGTCGAACAACACCAGGATGCCGGGCTTGCAATAAACCACTTCCCGGCGCACGAAAAGCCCCTTGTGCGCGTAGCCCAGATGCATGCCGCTCGCATATCCGTAACGGTCGTTCTCGAAGTATTCGCCCTTGATCGGTTTGGCGATCCGGCCGAAGCGCCAGGAGGCGCAGCAGTCGGTAAAGTCCTCCTGGTCGATGCGCAGCGTATTGTGCGCCGAGGATGCCTTCAAGCCGGTGCGCATGGGCCCGTTCACATAGGTGTACCGGCCGGGGTCCACTAGAATGTCCGCCCCGTCTGCGCTCAGATCCAGGTGAAGCAGATCGGCGTGGCCGTGGCCGCTGCCCAGGGGCCCGCAGCGGAAGCGCACCCAGGCAGCCTTTTCCCCCTGCCCGCAGCGGAAATAGTAGTTGCCGCTGTGGGCAAAGGCCTGGCCCCGGTCTGCCGCCTGGGCGCAGGGCAAAGCGAGATAGGCCCGGACTCCGGCCGCGCCCATCCGCCAGAGGTTTTCCAGATCCGGCTGGTCGTAACTGCCGGAGCGCAGCTGTGCGTCCTGGAAAAGGAAGGCTGCAAAGGTGAGGATATCCCGCACATCGGTGTTGTCCGAATCGCCGCGCATGGGCTGGTGATGGTTGGGCTTTGCCTCGCCCAGCGTGGCAAGACACATGGCATGCGTTCTGGCCAACAGCTCCTCATCCAGAGCAAGGCCTTTCTGCTTTGCCAGGTGGATCAGCTCAAGATAACACCAGAGCACCTCGTGGTGGTACATGGGGGACTGCTCCCAGTGAACGCCGTCCGCAAGAACCTGTATATGGATCTGCCGGCCCAACCGTTCCCACAGGATCGGCAGCCGGTCCGCGATTTCCGCCGAGCCCTGCCCGACGAGCCAGGTCCCGGCAAAAACCGCGCCGTGGTTGGCAAGAACGCCCCAGTTGCTCAGAAGATGGTAGGCGTCCATGCACTGGAACAGAAAGTCGAAGTGCTCCTTCAGGCTGCCGCGCACAAGGGAAAGAAAGCCGGGGGACAGAAGGTCAAGGGGCTGGAGCAGCTCCAGGCAGCGCACCCACACAGCGGCGCGGATGCCGGTGTCCAGCGTGCGCCAGCTGTTGTGGTTTTCTTCCTCGGAGCGCGGGCAGTTCTCGATGAATTCCTGCACGACGCGCACAAAGCAGTCCAGATATTTTCGGTCTTCGGTGAGCAGATAGGCAAGCACCACATCGAGAAGGTAGCTCTGCCGGGCCAGCATGACCGGCCATTCCACATCGCCGGTTTCCAGATAGCGCCAGCAGATGGGGCCCTGGAAGGTCACGGGCTGATGGGTGGCTTCCATGTCCCAGCGCCGGGTGAACACAAAGGTGTTGGCGCACACCAGATCGGCCTGCGCCAGAAGCTGCCGGATGCGCTCGGGATGATAAAGAAAGGAAAGGCGTTTCAGTTCGTGGATTTCGTCGCGTGTCATACAAGTACCCCCTGCTTTGCTTCAAGCGGTTGATAATGGCGCACGAATGCGGCCAGATCCGTGCTGGGCAGCCGAAGCGAGTCGTGGGTCCGGCGCATGTGGTCCAGCAGAAGCTCCAGCATTTT
Source organism: Allofournierella sp. (assembly GCF_017889395.1). Taxonomy (NCBI): domain Bacteria; kingdom Bacillati; phylum Bacillota; class Clostridia; order Eubacteriales; family Oscillospiraceae; genus Allofournierella; species Allofournierella sp. The sequence continues at coordinate 18,868 of NZ_JAGHKE010000019.1, forward strand.
CTGTGCCAGGGGAAGGCAGTCTGCAGTGAACAGAAGGTTCTGTGTCTCCTGCGGGTCGCTTTCCACATCGTACAGCTCAAAATAGACCTCGTCCTTGAAAACATCCGCGATCAGCTTGTGGGAGCCGTGGACGATACAGCGCTGAAAATTGCTCAGTGCGCCGTTTCCGTCAAACTGGAGGAAGACATCCTTTTGCGCTGCCTGGTCGGGATGACGGATCAGCTCGTCCAGGCAGCGGCCCTCACACGGAGGGGTGGGAAGCTCCAGATAGTGGCACAGGGTGGGAAGCACATCGATGTGGCTGACGGGCCGGCTGACGTGCTGGCCGGCGTGTGCCTTGCCGGGCAGGCGGATGTACAGGGGAACATGCGCGGATTCCTCATACATGCACATCTTCTGGAACAGCCGGTGAGACCCCAGCATTTCGCCATGATCCGAGGTGAAAACGATCAGGCAGTCGTCGTAGATGTTCTGGCGCTTCAGCTCCTGCAGAATGCGGCCCACGCAATCGTCCAAAAGACGCACCAGCCCCAGATAAACGCGCCAGCTTTCCTTCCATTGGCCCAGAGTATAGCGGCTGCCCACCACGCCCGTCAGATTGTACATCTGCAGCGGCGATTGATAGGGGTACCAGCGGCCCACGTTTTCGGGCAGGCACACATCGGCTTCACTCAGCTGTGAATACCAGGGGTCCGGAATGTCAAACGGGGGATGAGGGGCCAGGAACATGGCGCTCAGGAAAAGCGGCCTGGAGCGATCGCGTTGCCGCAGCCCTTCCAGCGCCCGGTCGGTGAAATACCCGTCGAAATAAAAGGCAGGCCCCTCTTCGTAGCAGCCGGTCTCGGCGTTGGAGTAGTTGCAAAGGCGGGTGTAGCGCCCGCCTGCCATCTCCGGCACAGGGGTGCGGAAACGAGGGCCGCCGGGGGCGCGCTTTTGTGCGTTTGCCAGGAACTGCTTGTAGCTTTCCTCGGTGGAAAGCCATCTGGTTTTGCTGCCGGGATCATCCTCCAGCTTGCCGCCCTCTGTGAAAAGGTGCTGCTTTCCGCTGTGCAGGCAGTCCCAGCCGTGGTGTTCCATCAGATGATACAGATGCTCGATCCCCGCGTGGACCTGGCCGCTGGCCGCATCCTGGGCGAACCAGGGGTTGATCCGGCTGCCGTTTGTGTTGGGGCAGCAGCCGGTGAACAGGGCGCCCCGCGCAGGCACGCACAGCGGGCTCGCGCAGTAGGCACGGTCAAAGCAGACGCTTTCGGCGGCAATGGAGTCGATGTTGGGGGTGTGGCCCTTGCCCAGAACATCCCAGCGCAGCTGATCGGCAACGATCATGATCAGATGATGCTTCATGGCGGTCACCTCATTTAAAACAGACCGGGAAGTCCTTTCCACTTGGCAAGTGCTTCCACAAAGAAGAAGTCGCCGTAGATGATGGGTACGTTCACATGGCGGTTCGCGGGATAGCTTACCGTGCCGTACCGAATGATTCCCTGGGTGGTGTCGTCAAAACAGGCGCAATGATCTACCATGCTCTGCAAAAGTTCCAGAGCGCAGTTGGTGAAAAAGGCGGACTCCTCCGGGTCGTCCACCAGGCGGGCGATCTCCAGCATTCCGCTGGCGGCGCAGCAGGCGGCGGAGCTGTCCTTCACCCAGGTGTCCTTCTCTTCGGTGCAGAAGTCCCAATAGGGGACCTTGTCGTCGGGAAGGGAGGACCAGAACTTGCGGGCGACCTTCTTGGCCGCATCCAGATAACGCTGATGGCCGGTTTCGCGATAGGAGATCGCCATGCCGTAAATGGCCCATGCCTGCCCGCGGGACCAGGCCGAGTCGGCGGATTTGCCCTGCCCGCCCATGTTTTCGATCTTCTCGCCGGTTTGCGGGTCAAAGTGCACGATATGGGGAACGGTTCCGTCCGGACGCAGGAAGCTTTTCAGCACGGTGTCTGCATGTGCAACGGCAACCTGAGAAAACCGGGGGTCATTCAGTTCCTTGGAGGCCCAGTGCAGCAGGGGAATGTTCATCATGCAGTCGATGATGGCCCAGCCCTGGCTGTCTTCAAAGACCTCGTCGTTCCAGGCGCGAATGAACCGCCCGTTCAGATTGAAGCGACCCATCAGATGGCTGGCGGCCTTCAGGCCCCGCACACGGGATTCCGGGCAGCCGGTCTGGCGATAATGGGCCACGGCGGTGGGCAGCCACATGAAGCCCACGTCATGGTGGATGTGCATGTATTCATCCAGAGGGCGGTCCTGCACCTGCTCCAGAGCGATGGCTGTTTCCAGCAGCTTCGGGTCAAAGGTTTCCCGGTAAGCCAGCCACAGCAGGCCGCCCCAGAAGCCGCCGGTCCAGAAATTGGGCTTTTCGCTGTTGTATTCCCCGTGGGGGCCGATTGCCACATGGGGGAAGCTGACGCCGATCACAGGGCAGTTGCGGCGGATCTTGTCCAAGGAAGCCTGGTAGGCCTGTTCCAGTGCAGCGGTATTGATCATAATGAACCTCCTAACGATTGAAAAAAGACGAGAACAAAGGCGGGGAACAGACTCCCCGCCTTTGGTTTGTTTTAAAAATCAGCTTGCCATATAGCGGTCATAGGCGGTCTGGTTGATTTCGATGGCACGCTCGATGCCCTTATCCTTCAGAGAAGCGATGAATCCGTCGTAGCTGCTTGCAAAATCCTCAGAGCCCAGAACCCACTTCTGGATCATCTCGGTCACATAGGGGGTAACGCTGGCCATGATCTTGCTGTATTCAGCATCCTCTTCGGTGGTGTATTTCAGAGCAAGCTCGCCGTTCAGCTGAGGAATGGGAGTATATACATAGCCGGCTTCCTCATACATCTTGTTGCCTTCCTTGGCGATGTCGTTGCTCCAGGCCTCTTCGTAGGCGTAATCCTGGATCATGCCGATCCGGTACTGAACGCCGTAGTTGCGCAGCTCGGAAAGAGCGGTCTTGTCGGTTTTCATGATGGCATCGGTGTACTGGATGTTGCCGTTCTCGTCGCGGGTGTAGGTAACGCCTTCAATGCCGTAGTTGATCAGATCGTTGCCCGCATCGGTGAACCAGAAGTCGAAATACTTGATCGCTGCCACGGGGTCCTTGCACTGAGAGGAGATGCCCCAGCCGGGGTTGCCGACGCGGCTGGTATGAGCGATGCGCTGGCCTTTCTGGTTTTCCACGGGAGCAATGGGCAGGAAGGAGAAGCCGGGGATGGTGTCGGCCAGCTTGTCGTTGTATTCTGCGTTGCTGCTGAACCAGTCGTTGCAGTAGCCGCCCTGGTTAGCGCCCAGCAGGATGTCGCGGGCGTTGGAGCCGCGGGTGAACCATTCCGGGTCGATCAGGTCTTCGGAGTACCACTTGATGGCATTCTCAATGGCCAGCTTGAACTCCTCCTCCATGGGGCCGAAGGTGATCTTGCCGTCGCGCACATAGAAATCCTCGTGAGCGTCCCACAGGTTCAGCACGTCGTTGAAACTCTTGGTGCCCTGGCGGCTGAAGAAGGGGATCTCGTCCTTCTGGCCGTTTCCGTTGGGGTCCTGCTCACGGAAGGCCTTCAGCACGGTGTACAGCTCATCCACGGTGTTGGGAACCTCAAGACCCAGCTTTTCCAGCCAGTCCATACGGATGAAGTCGCCCTCGGCAACGGTGATGGTCTGGAGCTTGGGAATGACGTAGATGTTTCCGTCCTCGGAGGTGGCGATTTTGCGGAATTCCTCGTTTTCCTCCAGAACCTTTTTCAGATGCGGAGCATGCTCGTCGATCAGATCGTTCAGGGGAATCAGGCCGCCGTCATGGCCCAGCTTCTCCAGGTCAGACATCTGCTTGTAGCTGATGATATCCGCCAGCTTGCCGGAGGAAAGCATCAGGTTGAACGCGGTGGTCTCGTCCGAGCTGCTCTGGGAGACGCTGCTCTCCAGGGTCACGTTGGTCATCTTGGCAGCTTCCTGGAACACCTGCCACTCCGGGTTGAAGGTGATGTTGTCGAAGATGTTGAAGAAGGTGAAGGTGACGGGCTCGGAAGAGCACAGGTAGGGGCTGTCCGAGCTGGCGGATGCAGAGCCGGACCCGGCGGCTCCGGATGCGGCGGCTCCGCCGCATCCGGTAAAGGCCAGCACGGCTGCCAGCCCGATGGAAAGAACAGACAATGCTTTTTTCATGGTATCCTCCTTATAATTCGCGTGGATGTATAAAATCAGGATAAGCTTCCTGAAAGTACGTCGGTCAGCCCTTTACAGCGCCCAGCGTGGCACCGGATTTGAAGTAGCGCTGCAGATACGGGTAGGCAACCAGCATGGGGATCACTGCAAGAATGATGATGGCGTAGATGATGGTGTCGGGGCTGGTGGCGGAGGAAGCGGTGACGATGGCTGCCTCCTCGGCACCGGCGACCCGGTCCACCAGCAGCTTTTTCAGCATGACCTGCAGGGGGAGCTTTTTGTCGTCGGTCAGGATATTCATGGCCCAGAAGTAGTTGTTCCAGCGGGACACCGCATAGAAGGTACCCACGGTGACCAGGGCCGGCTTGGAAAGGGGCAGATAGATGGACCAGAAAATGCGGATGTTGCTTGCGCCGTCGATGAAGGCGGCCTCCTCCAGAGAATCCGGCAGCTGTTCAAAGAAGCTGCGCAGAATAATCAGGTTGTAGGCGTTGATGGCAAAGGCCAGAAGAATGGTGATCCGTTTGTCCAGCATGTTGTAGTTGCGCAGCGTGAGGTACAGGGGGATCATGCCGGCCTGAAACCAGAGGGTGAAGGCCACAAGCAGGGTGAAAAACTTCCGGGCGATCAGGCGCTTTTTGGACAGCGCGTATGCCATGGTCGCGGTGAAGAACATGTTGAACACAACACCGAATACGGTATAGAAAATGGTGTTGCCGTAAGCGCGCCACAGGCCGGGGGTTTTGCAGGCGGCCTTGAAGCTTTCCAGCGTGAAGCCCTTGATGGTGAACATGACCTCGCCGGACTGTACGGCGAAGGGATTGCTCAGCGAGCAGATCAGGATGTAATAAATGGGATAAAGCGAAAGCACGATGATCAGCACGCAGAGGATTGTGGAAAAAATTTCGTAGGAAAGCTCGCCCTTTGTGCGGGCAATGTGATTTTTCTTGTGTTTCATTTTCGAAATTTCCTCCTTACCAAAGTGCGCTGTCGGAAACCTTTTTGCTGATCCGGTTGGAGATAACGACCAGGATCAGAGCAATCAGAGATTCGAACAAGCCGGCGGCGGTAGCCAGGCCGAAGTCCTGCTGCAGCAGACCGGTACGGTATACATAGGTGCCGATCACGTCTGCGGTCTGGTAGGTGGCGGGCTGATAAAGCAGGAGGACTGCCTCGTAGCTCACCTTTACCAGTTTGCCGATGTGCAGGATGAACATGATGACGATGGTGGGCATCAGACCGGGGATGGTGACATAACGGATCTGCTGCCATTTGGAAGCGCCGTCCACCTTTGCGGCCTCGTACAGCTGGCGGTCGATGCCCATCAGCGCGGCGATGTATACGATCGCGTTGAAGCCGGTTTCACGCCACATCATCATAAGCGTGTAGATGGGGCGGAACGCGTCGGGGTCCACCATGAAATAATGCTCTTCAAAGCCAAGGTTGCGCAGGATAACGTTCACAAGGCCGGTGCTGGGGGACAGGAAGCTGATCACCATGCCGCACACAACCACCAGAGAAATGAAATAGGGAACGAAGGTGACGGTCTGTGTGATCTTGCTCAGGGTCTTGTTCTTCATTTCCGTGAGCAGAATGGCAAGGATGATGGGCGCCGGGAAACAGAACAGAATGTTGAACAGGCTGAGCATCAGCGTGTTTTTGATGGTGCGCAGGAATACATCGTCGGAGATGAATTCGATAAAGTTCTGAAGACCGACCCATTCACTGCCGGACATGCCTTTCCACGGGTTGTAGTCCTGAAATGCAATGGCAAGGCCTCCCATCGGCACATAGGCGAACAGGATAAACCAGATCAGGCCCGGAAGAAGAAGGAGATACAGATCCCAGTCTTTTATAAAGCGTGATCTGAAACTCGCCTTGTTCAGTGGGCGCTCTGTTCCGCCGGCGGGCTTGTTTTTAGCGGCGGCAGAACGTGCGGCAACGGTTGCGGATTTCAAAAGTGAGTCACCCTTTCAAACGTGTTTTGGCTGTGAAGTTCATCGAGGAACCCCGCCTGACAGGTTTGATTATAAAGAGTGCGGATTTGAATGTAAATCTCGATGTTTTTGAACGAATTATTGAAAAAATTACATAGAAATTTCATTTTTTGGTTGTTGTGTACAACCCGGAGGGGGTGGTTTTATTTGTTATGACTGACTTTCCGGTGAAAAATATCGGGTTTTCCGAATGCCCGTATGGAAAAGTAAATATAACCGGATGGCGGGGGTCGGGGCTGTGTCGCCGGCGTGTTTGTGTCCTGGAATGTTTTTTGTTATAATGTTCGATAAATAAAAGCAGAGCATGTGCGAAAAAAAGAAAAAGGGAGAAGATGACGGTGGAAAAGCATCCATACAAGTATACCCTGAGTATGGCTTTTATTGGCGTTTTTTCAGTGGCACTGTTGCTGTTCAGCCTGATGTATTTCTTTGCTTTGACCATCAAAGAAACCGGCAATCAGAAGGATATCATCCTGGAATACACCTCCTCCAGATTCGACACGGTGAACACCGAGCTGCTCACCGTGTTCACCATGTTCTCCCATCTGCAGAATACCCCGGAGCTGCAAAAATTTGGGGAAAGCAAGAACCAGCAGGATATGTATTTCAATGCGATTGCCGCGCAAAAGCAGATTGCGGAGAGCATGCTGATCTCCGGCCGGCTGAATTATTACACGATCTCGGCGGTTTATATCAGCGAGGAAAACGATCTGGTGGTCATGCCCACGCACAGCGAGTCTCTGGAGCGGTTTGCCCAGATGATCGGAACCGAGGAGAAGGAGATCCGGCGGATCTACGACAAGCTCAAAAAGCAGGCCTACGGGCATGACCTTCTGCAGGTTGGTGACCCGGCAACCTGCGGCATGATCAACTATCTTACCCTGCAAAATTATATAAATGGCGATCTACTGTTTGTGCTGTCCATCGATCAGCGGAATTTTAAAGAGACCTTCGGGGATCTGCCCTGCTCTGACTGGATGATCTGCTCGCAGGATACGGTGCTGGTGGGGAAAAACGATGATCTGCAGGTCTACCAGCAGATGAAGGAGCAGATTGAGGAGCATGATTTCACGCTGCCGTCAACGCTGGCGCCCCTGGGCTTCAAGGTGGATGGCCAGAATATCATCGGGGCGCAGTTTTCCGAGATCGGCTGGACATTTTTTGCGAGCTATCCGCCCTGGCTGTCCGGGGGAGTGGGGCAGACCTTTGTGCACCTGCTCCCGCTGATCGTGCTGATCGCGGGCAGTGTGCTGCTGGCGAAAAGGCTGTATCGCCATCTGTATGCGCCGGTGGAGGAGCTGCTGACACGGATGGGAGGCAGCCTGGAAGAGGATGTGAATGAGTTCGATTACATCTGGAAACGGACCTCGCAGATCTCGCAGAAGGCCCACCAGCTGGATGCCTCCCTGAGCCACAGCCAGCAGAAGCTGGTGGAGCAGACCATCAAAAACGCTCTGCTGGATGATAATTTCCAGGAAGAGGAGCTGGCCCTTCAGCTGGGGAATACGGTGTTCGTGGTGGCGCTGGCGGAGCAGGCGGAGGAAAACCTGGCGAGCGATGTTTTTGAGGATGCCAAAAGAGCGCTGAGAGCCCAGATGCGTCTGTCCTGCGATCAATACTATTTAAATATGGGCGATGCCGGGTTTGCGATGGTGTTCCATTGCGATGACACCAAAAAAGCGGTGCAACGGATTCAGGAGCTGTTTGCGAAAACGGGCATCTCGCTGCAGGTTCAGCTGCGAGTGGCCCTGAGCAGCCCGGCAAAGGGCCTGAAAAACCTGCACATGCTGATGGAGCAGTGCAACCATCTGATGGAATACCGGCATAATCTTCCCAACCAGATGTTCATTGCCGCGGAGGATGTTGCCAAAATCTATTATAAAGGGTATTATTACCCGTTGAAAATTGAAACAAGTTTGGTCCAGATGACCCTTTCCGGAAAAGAGGGCGCGCTGGTAATGCTGGAAGAGGTAATGCACGAAAACCTGGTAAGCAAGATCCTGTCCAACGAAAACAAAAAGAGCTTTGCCTTTGCGCTGGTATCCACGATCAACCGGATCTATCAGGAGCTGCAGCTGGAGGAGACAAACGATTATCCGCCCATCAACGAGCTGCTGGACTGCAAGGATACGGAGCAGCTGCTGCAGAAGATCCGCATGACGTTTGCCCGCATTGTGCGCAACACCTCCAGCCGTGACGCGGACCTGAAGCAGGATATGGGCAAGCATATGCTGGAGTACATCCAGCAGAATTACCGGAAGGATATCTCGCTGGACGACATGGCGGAAAACCTGAACGTTTCGCCCAAATACTGCAGTGCGCTGTTCAAAAAGCAGACCGGTCAGACCTTTAAAAAGGTGCTCAATGAGTACCGGATCGAACAGGCGAAACAGATCCTGCGGCAGAATCCGGACACCAAGGTGGGGGAGCTGGCGCTGGATGTTGGCTTCAGCAGCGCCAATACCTTTATCCAGGTGTTCAAGCAATACACGGGCACAACACCCCACCAGTTTGCGATGCGCACCGATTAAAAAACAAAAGAACACCGGAGAACGCCCTCAGGGGCTGCTGGTGTTCTTTTTTTGTCCACATTTCTATTGTATAATAAATATAATAAGCTGAAAAAATCCGGGCCGCGGGGGTATCCCTGCGGCCTGATAAAAGAAAAAGGAGCGGGAGAATATGCCCAACCAGAAAATTTTGATCGTGGACGATGACCAGAACATCTGCGAGCTGCTGCGTTTGTATCTGGCCAAGGA
>NZ_JAGHKE010000136.1:0-3358 GCF_017889395.1 Allofournierella sp.
ACCGCCTCGCCGCTCCAGCCGTAGCTGCCGAAGGCAGCGGCGGGCAGGCCGCGGTGGATGATGGGGTTCAGGCCCACCAGCATCTCGTAGATGGGAGGCAGAGCGTCGCCCACCAGGGTGGGGCTGCCCAGCAGGAAGCCGTCGGAGGACTGCAGCGCAGCCTTGGCAGCGGCGTTGTCGTCGGTGACCAGGTCAAACATCTGGATGTGCTGCACGCCGCCGTCCGCGAGGCCCTCGGCGATGGTCTCGGCCAGCTGCTTGGTGTAACCGTAGGCGGATACATAGGCGATGACCACGTTCCGGTCCTCGGGGGCCTTCTTCACGGGGGTGGCCCACTTGCGGTACAGGTCAAAGTAGTGCTGGATGTTGGTGCGCAGCACGGGGCCGTGGCCGTTGCCGATGAACTCGATGTCCAGATCCTTGATCCGGTTCAGAGCCTTCAGCACGAAGGGCTTGAAGGGACCCATGATGTTGTCGAAGTAGTACTTGTAAGCGGCCTCGAAGTCGCCCTCGATCTGGTCGTTGAACACCCGGTCATCGGAATAGTGGCAGCCGAAGGAGTCCACGGTGAACAGGGCCTTGGCCTCGGGGATGTAGGTGTACATGCTGTCCGGCCAGTGCAGGAAGGGCACGCTCAGGAACTCCAGGTGCATACCGCCCAGGTCGATCTGGTCCTTCTCGGTCACGACCTGGCTCTTGAAGGGATGGTTCACGATCTCCTTCAGGAAGGTCAGGGCGGTGGCGCTGCCCACAACAGTGGCATTGGGAGCCAGAGCCAGCAGCTTCTCCACGCCGCCGGCATGGTCGGGCTCGGTGTGGCCCACCACGATGTAGTCGATGGTGGCGGGGTCGCAGACTTCCTTCAGGTTCTCCAGATACTGGTCGAAGAACTTGGCCTTTACGGTCTCGAACACAGCGGTCTTTTCGGCGCCCTTCACCACGTAGGCGTTGTAGCTGGTACCGTACTCGCTGTACATCACGATATCGAACACGCGCAGATCAGGGTCCTGCACGCCGACCCACCAGATGTTTTCTTTAGCCTGTAATGCTCCCATTGTCGATTCTCTCCTTTATCGGGCGGGCTGGCCGCCTTATTGATATGATTTGCCGTGCGCGCCGCGGCAGACCGCCGCTTTGCGTTTCTCAGGCAGCGCCGCATCATTCCGGGCGGTGAAACACGCCGGAAAATTTTGGCGTGAATTGTGCGGTGTTGCCTCTATTAAAATACACCTTATTATACGGCGAATAAAAGCACCTCTATGTTGCATCGGCAACAAAATGATGTTTTTTTATCAATCCCGCCGGTCGTAGAGCAAAAAGCGGAACCCGATGGGGGTTTCCAGCCGCTCCAGCCGGGCCAGACGGGCGCTGCCTTCGGCAGGGGTCTTCCAGTAATAGGGGGTCATGGCGAACAGATCGCCGATGGCCTGACCCTGTACGGTGATGCGCTCCTCCACCCGGGTCTCCCCGGCCAGAGAAAAGCCCGGGTAGTCCACCTGCTGGCAGGGGTTTTCATAGGGCTCGTCATAGAGCACGTCCTTCAAACCCATCAGATGCCCGGCGGTGGGCACCGCGTAGATGAGGGTGCCGCCGGGGGCAAGGCAGCGGTGGAACTCCTCCCCCGCGAAGGGAGAAAAGATGTTCAGCACCACATCGGCCCAGCCGCTTTCCACCGGGGCGGCGAAGCTGCTGGCCACCGCGAAGGCCGCGCCGGGCAGCTTACGCTTTGCCGCCAGCCGCACCGCGGCCTTGCTGATGTCGAACCCGGCCAGCTCAAAGGGCAGACCCTGCCGTTCCAGCTCGGTGCAGATGGCTTCGTCGTAATAGCCCTCGCCGCAGCCCGCGTCCAGAATGTGCAGCACGCCGCCCTTTTTGCGGGCAAGCTCCGCGCACAGCCGGGCCAGCTCGGCAGCGAAGGGGGCGTAGCCGCCCCCGTTCAGAAACCGGTTGCGGGCGGCCACCATCTCCTTGCTGTCGCCGGGGAGCTTGCTGTGCATCCGGCTGGCCAGCAGCAGGTTCACATAGCCCTCTTTCGCCCTGTCGAAGCTGTGGCCCGCCGCGCAGCGCAGCGCGCCGCCGTTTTCACTCAGGACCTTGCCGCACACCGGGCACACGAAGCCGCTCATTCCTCCGCCTCGCCCTCGATGGGCTCGGAGAAGCCGCCGTGGCTCTTCATGTACTCCTCAAAGCTGGCGAACTTCTGGGCCGGAGGCTTGCGGGAGATCAGCAGCAGGCCCGGGTCCTCGTCCTTGACCGGGGCCACCTGCCGGGGCTGCTTTTCCGCACGAGCGGGCTTTTGCTGGCCACGGCCGGTATTCCGCTGGGTTTGCTTTTGCTCGGGGCGGGCGGCGTTCTTCTGCTGACCGCGGCCGCTCTGGGCCTTTTCCCGGCCGGAAGCGGTCTGCTTTGCGGGCTGCTTTTCCGCCGGGCGGTCGCTGCGGTCACTCCGCTCGTTTCGTTCATTGCGCTCGGAACGCTCGCCGCTCTCCTCCCGCTTTGCGGTCTCCTGAGCCGCTGCCTCCGCGGCCTTGCCTGCCGCGCGGCGACGGCGGCGGCGGCGCTTTGCACTGGCCGAAAGGGGCTGGCCAGCCTGGGTGTTCTTTTCTTCCACGTTGCTAACCTCCTGCTGTTTTTCAGGCGCTTTGACGGCCTGCTTTTGTTCGGTTTTGGGTTGTTCCGCCTGCGGCTCGGGCTTTGCCTTCCGGCGCTCGGGGCGGGGTGCGGGCTGAACCAAAACGGCGGGCTCCGGGCGCTCGCCCAGGTCCGGCAGCTCCAGCACCGGGATCTTCTTCCGGTTCAGCTTTTCGATGCCTGCCAGATATTCCTTCTCCTCCGGGCTGCAGAAGCTGATGGCCACGCCCTCAGCCCCGGCCCGGCCGGTGCGGCCGATGCGGTGCACGTAGGTCTCAGGCACCTCGGGCAGATCAAAGTTAAACACATGGGAAAGCTCGTTGATGTCGATGCCGCGGGCGGCGATGTCGGTGGCCACCAGGGCGCGGATCTTGCCCGCCTTGAAGCTGTCCAGCGCGGCCACTCGGGCGCTCTGGCTCTTGTTGCCGTGGATGGCCGCCGCCCCGATGCCCTGCTTGTTCAAAAAGGTGGCGATGGCGTTGGCCCCGTGCTTGGTGCGGCTGAACACCAGTGCACTGGTCACCGCCGGGTCGGCCAGGAGCTTGGCCAACAGCCGCTTTTTGTCCGGCTTGTTCACAAAGTAAAGGCTCTGCTCGATCCGTTCCACGGTGCTGCTCACCGGGTCCACCTTCACGGTGACCGGCTTTTTCAGGATGCTGTTTGCCAGCTGCTCGATCTCTTTGGGCATGGTGGCGCTGAACAGCAGGTTCTGGCGCTGGGCGGGCAG
>NZ_JAGHKE010000020.1:0-29032 GCF_017889395.1 Allofournierella sp.
AGCCAGTTGCTCCTCTTATTGTAGCTTAGGCACGAGATGGAGGGAAAGCCGAACTGGCTGCCCGGTTTTCCTGTCCAAATTTATTGTAATAGGAGCGATCGTGTTGAAGCGTGCAAGCGGTATCCTGCTGCCGGTTTCCAGCCTGCCGGGCCCCTGGGGCATCGGCACACTGGGCGAAGAGGCCCGGCGGTTTGTGGATTTTCTTGCCGCCGCGGGCCAGACCTACTGGCAGATCCTGCCGGTGGGCCCTACCGGCTACGGCGACAGCCCCTACCAGAGCTTTTCCGCCTTTGCGGCGAATCCCTATTTCATCGACCCGGGCATCCTCATCTGGCAGGGCCTGCTCACCGAAGCGGAGGCCGAAGCGGACTGGGGCGAGGACCCGGCCCGGGTGGACTACGGCGCACTGTATGCCAGCCGTCACACTCTGCTGCAAAAGGCAGCGGACCGGCTGCCGGACGACGATGAGGACTTTGCCGCCTGGCAGCAGGAGCAGAGCGCCTGGCTGGAGGACTATGCCCTCTTCATGGCGCTGAAAGAAGAAAACGACCAGCAGAGCTGGTACCACTGGCCGGACGAGGTGCGGCTGCGCCGCCCCGACGCGCTGGCAAAGGCCCGGCAGCGGCTGGCCGGCCGGGTGGATTACTGGCGGAAGATCCAGTATCTGTTCTATCGTCAGTGGGATGAACTGCTGGCGTATGCCCATCAGAAGGGCGTGCAGATCATCGGCGATATTCCCATCTACGTTTCGCCGGACTCCTCGGATATCTGGGCTGCGCCCGAGTTGTTCCAGACCGACGGGGACCGGCGGCTCACCCGGGTGGCGGGCTGCCCGCCGGACGCCTTCGCCGCGGACGGCCAGCTCTGGGGCAATCCGCTCTATGACTGGCCGTATCACAAGGCCACCGGCTATGCCTGGTGGCTGCGCCGGCTGCGTCATGCGCTTACCATCTACGATGTGGTGCGCATCGACCACTTCCGGGGCTTTGAGAGCTATTATTCCATTCCGGCACAGGACACCACCGCCCAGAACGGCAGTTGGCAGCCCGGCCCGGGCATGGATTTTATCGGGGCCATCCACGCAGCCATGCCCGGCGCCCAGATCATCGCCGAGGATCTGGGCTATCTGACCCCCCAGGTGAAGGAACTGCTGGAGGGCAGCGGCTACCCGGGTATGAAGGTGCTGCAATTTGCCTTCGACCGGCGGGAGGCCGGGGACTATCTGCCCCACAACTACCTGCAGAACTCGGTGGTCTACACCGGCACCCACGACAATACCACCACCGCCGCCTGGGAAACCGAAGCCCATCCGGAGGATGTGGCCCGGGCGCGGGCCTATCTGCACGCGGTAGACGAGCCGCTGGTGGAGAGCTTTATCCGGGCGGCGCTGGCCAGCGTGAGCAATACCGCCATCGTACCCATGCAGGACTGGCTGGGCCTGGGCGGCGAGGCGCGGATGAACGTGCCCAGCCGCCCCTGGGGAAACTGGCAGTGGCGGGTGGGGCAAAGCGCCCTCACCCCGCAGCTGGCCGGGCGCATTGCGGCCCTCACCGAGCTGTATGGCCGGTAAACTGGAAAAACATCCAATATTCTTCCAAACGCCTCTCCGTCCGGAGAGGCGTTTTGTGATGTTTGTGCAAAGAATGGGGTGGCGCGCTTTTTCTTTTGGGCCAGTTATGGTACAATAAGCGGTAATGACGCGGCCCGGCGGGCTGCCCGAAACTGCAAGGAGAACTGCTATGCGCACCATTGTTTGGTTTATTTATTTCTGGTTGTATCTGCTCTTCAAGCTGCCCCTTCTTCGACGGGGCCTGAAGGCTCTGGAGGCGGGCGACTGGGCCACCGCCGACGCACTGGCCGACCGCTGGGTGCCGGACTGGGCGGGCAAGCTGCTGCGGCTGGCCGGGGTCACCGTCACCGTCACCGGCAAGGAGAACATCCCCGAAGGCCGGCCCTGCGTCTTCGTGGGCAACCACCGCAGCTATTACGATATCCCGCTGGTGCTCACCCAGCTGGACAAGCCCCATGCTCTGGTCTCGAAAAAAGAAGTGGCAAAGATCCCTCTGGTGCGGGGCTGGATGCGGCTTCTGCACTGCGTCTTCCTGGACCGGGAGGACCCCCGCAAGGCCATGGAGGCGCTGAATGAGGCCATCGCCAACGTGAAAAAGGGTTATTCCGTGATCATCTTCCCGGAGGGCACCCGCAACAAGGGCGAGGAGGGTAGCCTGCTGGAATTCAAGGGCGGAGCCTTCCGCATCGCCACCAAGACCGGCGCACCGCTGGTGCCCCTGGCCATCCACAACAGCCGGGACATCATGGAGAACAACGGCGGCTGGATGAAGCCCACCCATGTGACCATCCAGATCCTGCCCGCCATTGAAATCGGTGCAATGACCCGGGAGCAGCTGAAGGAGCTGCCCCAGCAGGCCGCCGCCCTGATCGGTGCGGCCCTGAATGACAAAATGGAGGCGTAAAGCGATGGCAAGTGCACGTTATACCCTGAACATCGACCCGGAGGATATGAAGCCGGACGAACCCATTGAATACACCAAAAAGCAGAAGGTGGCCAACTGGTGGCACTACAACTGGAAGATTCTGGCGGTGGTGGCGGTGCTGGCGGCGATTGTGATCTATTATGTCTGGGGAGCAGTCACCACCGTTCATCCGGACGAGCAGATTGCGCTGGTCAGTCCGCAGGCATTGCCCACCGAGCTGCAGGAGTCGCTGGAGCAGGCGCTGGCCGGTGTGGTGGAGGACGCCAACGGCGACGGTCAGAAGCTGGCCCAGATTCGCGCCTATCAGGTGAGCATGAAGGAGCCGGATACCAGCGGCAGCACCTCCCAGGATGTGGGCGCGGCCATGAATGATGTGACCGATACCTACGTTCAGATGGCCCAGTCCACTGTGCTCACCGCGGACCTTGCCGCCGGCGATGCATATATCTTCCTGCTGGACGAGCCCGAGGACTTCCAGAATGCCTACCGCGTGCTGGCCCGGGCGGACGGCACCGTGCCCGATGAGGAGGCCCCGCTGGACGGTGTGGAATGGTACAACTGGAGCGACTGCCCGGTGCTGGCGTCGCTGGACCTGGGTGAATATACCACCATAACGGGCGAAAAGTTATCCGGCCAGGAATACATGAGCCGCTTTGTGGTGGCTCACCGGAGCAATGCCGAGGATGAGGAGGGAGAGCTGGCCGCAGCCGATGCCCTGTTTGATACCCTCACCGCCGGAGCAACCGCCCGATGAAAAGGCTGTGGGCCCGGCTGACCGGCCGGCTTGCGGGCCAAAAGAAGACGGCTCCCCCGCCCCGTCCTCCGCTGGAAAACCCCTACCGGCGGTTTTACACCAGCGAGCGCAGCTTTGAGGAGCTGGCCCGCCGGGCCCGGGAGCGGCAGAAGGACCCGCCCAAGGGCTGAGAAAGGGCGAAAAAAGCCGAACCGGACCGAAAAAAGCGCCGGGAGCGGTTGTGCCGCGGCCCGGTCTATGGTATACTTTATCACATTAATGCGGCAGGAGGGCGTTGCATGGAACCGGAACAGAGCATCACACAATCCGCTGAGGAGCTGGATCGCCAGCTGGCCCGGCTGTTTTGCCGCCGGATGGAGCTGGCGGCTCTTGAGGCCCGGGAGCAGGGTAAGGCACAGCCGGTCTTTGGCAGCGACGCGCCAAACCCGGAACTGCTGGCCGAGGCGGTCAAAGAGGACCCGGCGCTGGAGAAGTATTACCGGGCCTTCTGGCAGACCGGGCGGCAGCTGGCCGCCCAGTATCAGATGGAGGTGCTGGGCCGCAGCCTGGTGGCCTACCAGGGCGTGGAGGGCGCGTTTTCCCATATCGCACTGCGGCGGCTGTTCCCCAAGGCGGGGGCAAAAAGCTACCCCACCTGGGCGGCGGTGTTCGATGCGGTGCAGAGCGGTGAGGCGGCCTATGGTGTGCTGCCCTTTGAAAACAGCAACGCGGGGGATGTGTCCGCCGTGCTGGATCTCTGCTTTGCCTATCCGGAGCTGCACGTGTGCAAGGTCTACGACCTGCCGGTGCGCCAGAACCTGCTGGCCCTGCCCGGGGCAAGGCTGGCGGACATCCGCCGGGTGGTCAGCCACCCCCAGGCCATTGCCCAGAGCGCCCGGTTTTTGAACAGCCTGGGCCTTGCCTCCTCCGAGTGCCTGAACACCGCGGTGGCGGCCAAGCAGGTGGCCGAGAGCGGCGATCTGACCCTGGCGGCCATCGCCAGCGCCGAGACCGCCGAGCTTTACGGCCTGCAGGTGCTGGCGGCGGGCATCAACTCGGACGGCGACAACACCACCCGATTTATCGTGATTACCCGGGAAAAGCCCACCGGCGGCGACCGGTTCAGCCTGCTGTTCACGGTGGATCACAAGGCCGGGCAGCTGGCCCGGGTGATCCAGGCCATCGGCGCGGCCGGGTTCAATATGGAATGCATCAAAAGCCGGCCAATGCCCGGCGTACCCTTTGAATACTATTTTTACGTGGAACTGGAAGGCCAGCCCGGCGAGCAGGCGAGCAAGACCCTGCTGGAGGCGCTGGGGCAGATTTGCAACACACTGCGGGTATTGGGGGTCTACACAAAATGAGCAACGAGCAGACAAGGAGTACCAACGGAATGAAACTGACCATGCGGCTGGGCGAGCGCAGCTACGACATTATCCTGAAGCGCGGCGCGCTGCACAACCTGGGCCTTCTGGCCAATCTGAACCGGAGGGTACTCATTGTGACCGACAGCGGCGTGCCCGCCGAATACGCCGAGATCGTGCGCGCCCAGTGCCGGGAGGGCCACATTGAAACCGTGCCCCAGGGCGAAGGCAGCAAGTGCCTGAAGGTATACGAGAAACTGCTGTGCCGGATGCTGGAGCTGGGCTTTGATCGGGGCGACCTGGTGGTGGCCGTGGGCGGCGGCGTTGTGGGTGATCTGGCGGGCTTTGTGGCCGCCACCTACATGCGCGGCGTGGATTTCATCAACTGCCCCACCACCACCCTCTCCCAGATCGACTCCTCCATCGGCGGCAAGGTAGCCGTGGACCTGGGCGCGGCGAAAAACATTGTGGGCGCCTTCTGGCAGCCCCGTCTGGTGGTAGTGGACCCGGATACCCTGTCCACCCTGCCCCGCCGCCACTTCGTCAACGGTCTGGCCGAGGCGGTGAAGATGAGCCTGACCAGCGACGCCGAGCTGTTCGAGATGTTTGAAAAGCTGGATGTGGACGCAGAGATCGAGACCATCATCTACCGCAGCCTGCTGATCAAAAAGCAGGTGGTGGAAAAAGACGAGACCGAAAAGGGCATGCGGGCCATCCTGAACCTGGGCCACACCCTGGGCCACGGCATCGAGGCGGTGAAGGGCATCACCGGCCGCCGGACCAATGGCCTGTACCACGGCGAGTGCGTGGCGCTGGGCCTGCTGCCCATGATTGAGGACCGGCAGCTGGTCAAGCGGGTGCGGGCGGTCTACCGCAAGCTGGGCCTGCCTGCCCGTGCCGCCTACAACAAAGAAAAGGTGTGGACCTATATGCTCCACGACAAAAAATTCCGCGACGGGCGCATCACGGTGGTGAAGGTGCCCGGCCTGGGCTGCTGGCGGCTGGATAAGCTGGATGCGGACGGGCTGAACGCGATCCTGATGGGGAAGTGATTGGGTGAAAAACACATACGGCAGCGCGTTGGCGCTGACCATCTTCGGCGAGAGCCACGGCGCGGCCATCGGCGCGGTGCTGGACGGCTTGGCCGCGGGTGTGCCGGTGGATGAGGAATTCATCGCCGCCCAGATGGAAAAACGGCGGGCGAAAAAGGGCGGCCTGTCCACCAGCCGCATCGAGGCGGACAAGGTGCGCTTTCTGAGCGGCGTGTACAACGGCCGCACCACCGGCACCGCCATCACCATGGTGATCGAGAACACCAACACCCGCTCGGGTGATTACGCCAAGACCCTGGGCCTGTGCCGCCCGGGCCATGCGGATTATACCGCCCATGTGAAATACGGCGGCTTTGAGGACTTCCGGGGCGGCGGGCATTTTTCCGGCCGCATCACCGCCGCACTGTGCGCGGCGGGTGCGCTGTGCCAGAGCATGCTGCTGGCCAAGGGCATCCGGGTGGCCACCCACGCGGCGCGCATCGCGGGCGTGGAGGACGACCCCTTTGCTCTGGAGGAAGAGAAGCTGAACGCCCAGCTGGAGGCGCTGGACGGCTGCACCGGCCTGCCGGTGCTGAGCGAGGCCGCGGGCGAAGCCATGCAGCAGGCCATCCGGGCTGCCGCCTCCGAGGGCGACAGCGTGGGCGGCGTGTTGGAAACGGCGGTCACCGGCCTGCCCGCGGGCGCGGGCGAGCCGTTTTTTGACAGCGTGGAAAGCCAGCTGGCCCACCTGCTGTTCAGCATTCCCGCGGTGAAGGGCGTGGAGTTCGGCGCAGGCTTTGCCATGGCCGGGCTGCGAGGCAGCCAGGCCAACGACCCGATGACCGTGAAGGACGGCCGGGTCATTACCACGACCAACAACAACGGCGGCATCAACGGCGGAATCACCAACGGCATGCCCCTGGTGGTGCGCACCGCCGTCAAACCCACCCCCAGCATCTATAAGCCCCAGCAGACGGTGGACATGAGCACCCTGCAGCCCGCTGAGCTGCAGATTCAGGGCCGTCACGACCCCTGCATCGCCCACCGGGCCGCCATTGTGCAGACGGCGGCGGTGGCCTTCGGGCTGGCGGACCTGCTCACCCAGCGCTGGGGCCCGCTGTGGCAGGCAGAGGAGGAAGCACCATGGAATACGGACTGATTGGCGCAAAGCTGGGCCACAGCTACTCCAAGGCCATCCACGAGGCACTGTGCGGTTACCGTTATGAGCTGTGCAGCCTGCCCACCGAGCAGCAGGCCCGGGAATTTTTGCAGAAAAAGGCCTTCAAGGCCATCAATGTGACCATCCCTTATAAACAGCTGGTCATCCCCTACTGCGCCTGGCTGGAGCCTCGGGCCAAGGCCATCGGCGCGGTGAATACGGTGGTGAACCGGGACGGTATCCTCCACGGCTACAACACCGACTACGACGGCTTTTTGTACCTGGCCAACCAGCACGGGGTGGATTTCAAGGGCAAAAGTGTGCTGATTCTGGGCACCGGCGGCACCAGCCGCACCGTACATGCGGTGGCGAAGGACCAGGGCGCGGCGGAGATTCTGTTTGCCAGCCGCACCGGAAAGGACGGCGCGCTCACTTACGAGCAGGCCCAGGCCCAGAGCCAGGTGCAGATTCTCATCAACACCAGCCCGGCGGGCATGTACCCGAATGCGGGCGAGTGCCACATCCAGCCCGCGGGCCTGCCCCGGCTGGAGGCGGTTCTGGATGTGGTCTACAACCCCTTCAAAACCGAGCTGATTCTGCGGGCCGAGGAGGCAGGCATCCCCTGCGCCAGCGGCCTGGAAATGCTGGTGGCCCAGGCGCTGTACGCGGCCCGGCAGTTCACCGGGCGGCGCATCCCCTCGTCGAAGATTCAGCCCATCGTGCGCTGCATCCGGGCCCAGCGGCTGAACATCTGCCTGGTGGGCATGCCCAGCTGCGGCAAGACCACCATCGGCCGGCAGCTGGCCAAGGCCCTGAACCGGCCCTTTGTGGACCTGGACGCCGAGATCGAAAAGGCGGCGGGCAAGACCATCCCCCAGATCTTTGAGGAACGGGGCGAGGATGGCTTCCGCGCCCTGGAGACCGAGACCGCGGCCCATTTCGGCATGGGCAGCGGCCAGATCATCAGCTGCGGCGGTGGCGTGGTCAAGCGGCCGGAAAACGTGCGGGCGCTGCACCAGAACGGCGTGATTGTGTTCATCGACCGGCCGGTGGAGCTGCTGAAGGTGGGCGGAAACCGCCCCCTCTCCACCAGCATGGAGGGACTGAAACAGATGGAGGCCGAGCGCCGGCCCCTCTATGAGGCGGCAGCGGACCTTTGCGTGAAAAACAGCGGCGAGCCCTTCAGCAGGGCCACAAAGGCCGCGCAGGAGGCATTGTATGAAGCTTTTGGTATTGAACGGGCCGAATCTTAATCTGCTGGGCGTGCGGGAACCGGGCCTGTACGGCACGGTGGACTACCAGGGCCTGCTGGAGCTGATTCAGAAAAAATGCGACGAGCTGGGCGTGGAGGTGCGCTTTTACCAGTCCAACCACGAGGGCGATCTGGTGGACGCCATCCAGGAGGCCCGCTTTGACTGCGACGGCATCGTCATCAACCCGGGTGCCTACACCCACACCAGCGTGGCCATTCTGGACGCGCTGAAGGCGGTGGCACTGCCCGCGGCGGAGGTGCACATCACCGATGTGACCAAGCGGGAGCCCTTCCGCCAGATCAGCTACGCTGGCATGGCCTGCCAAGGCCATTTCATCGGCCAGGGCCTGCAGGGCTACCTGAACGCGGTGGATTTTCTCATCGAGACCGTTCAGAAAAACAAGCAATAACCAGCCACAGGAAAATAAGACATAGGGAAAGGGAAAGAAACAGCGTATGATTATCTCCACCAAACGCGGCACTCCTCAGGAGGAGCTGCAGAAGATCATTTCCGAATTCGAGAGCCAGGGTCTGGAGGTCACTCTGATCCGCGGTACCGACTACAACGTGTTCGGTCTGGTGGGCGACACCACCAAGATCAACGAGAAGGTCGTTGCTGCCAACCCCTGGGTGGACAGTGTGACCCGTGTGTCCGCTCCCTACAAGAAGGCCAACCGCCTGTTCCACGAGGCCGACACCATCGTGGATGTGAACGGCATCAAGATCGGCGGCAATGAGCCGCTGGTGGTCATCGGCGGCCCCTGCAGCGTGGAGGGCGACGAGTCCACCATGAAGATCGCGCAGGCCGTGAAGGCGGCGGGCGGCTGCATGCTGCGCGGCGGCGCCTACAAGCCCCGCACCTCCCCCTACGCCTTCCAGGGCCTGGGCACCGAGGGCATCCTGGCCATGGTGAAGGCCCGCGAGGCCACCGGCCTGCCCATCGTGAGCGAGCTGATGAGCGAGGATAAGATCGACGAATTCGAGGAATACGTGGACGTGGTGCAGATCGGCGCCCGCAACATGCAGAACTTCCAGCTGCTGAAGGCGGTGGGCAAGATGAAAAAGCCGGTTCTGCTCAAGCGCGGCCTTGCCAACACCATCGAGGAGTGGATCATGAGCGCCGAGTACATCATGGCCGGCGGCAACGAGAACGTGATCTTCTGCGAGCGTGGCATTCGCACCTTCGAGAAGTACACCCGCAACACCCTGGATCTTTCCGTGGTGCCCATCATCAAGCAGAAAACTCATCTGCCCATCATCATCGACCCCAGCCACGCCACCGGCGACTGGCGTCTGGTGGAGAGCATGAGCCGGGCCGCCGTGGCCGCCGGTGCCGACGGCCTGATCATCGAGGTACACACCGATCCCGAGCACGCCTGGAGCGACGGCGCCCAGACCCTCAAGCCGGACAAGTTCCGCGAGACCATCGACCAGTGCCGCCAGATCGCCCAGGTGCTGGGCCGGGGCGTGCGTCAGCCCCTTGACTGAGCAGACCCAAAAGGAGGAACTCCCATGATCGCCCATATCCAAGCCCCGGCCGCCATCGGCGGCCGGATCACCGCGCCGCCCTCCAAGAGCATGGCCCACCGGGCGGTGCTCTGTGCTGCGCTGGCCCGGGGAACCTCCCGGGTGGAGAACCTGGAATTCAGCCAGGACGTGGACGCCACCCTCACCGCCGCCGCCCGGCTGGGCGCGCAGGTGGAGCGGGGCGAAGGCTGGGCGCAGATCACCGGCAGCGGCAGCGTGGCCTGCCCGGACGGCCCGGTGGACTGCTGCGAGAGCGGCAGCACCCTGCGCTTTCTGATCCCGGTGTTCAGCCTGTGCGGCCAGCGGGTGGAATTTTCCGGCCGGGGACGGCTGCTGCAGCGGCCCATGGGCGTATACGAGAAGCTGTTCCGGGAACAGGGCCTGGAATTTGACCAGAGCGAAGGAGGCCTTGCCATCCGCGGGCCTCTCGCCTCCGGCGACTACACCATTCCGGGGGATGTGTCCAGCCAGTTCATCAGCGGGCTGCTGTTTGCCCTGCCCCTGCTGCAGGGAGACAGCACCCTCACCATCACCCCGCCCTTCGAGAGCCGCAGCTATGTGGAGCTGACGCTGGCTGCCCTGCGGGATTTCGGCGTGCAGGTGGACTGGGCGGATGAGAGCCGGATGAAGCTGCTGATCCCCGGCGGCCAGTGCGGCCGCGGCCGGGACTACCGGGTGGAGGGCGACTACAGCCAGGCGGCCTTCTTCGCTGTACTGGGCGCAGTGCTGGGCGGCATCACCATTGAGGACCTGCGCCCGGACTCTTTGCAGGGTGACGGGGCCATTCTGCCCATTCTGGAGCGCTGCGGCGCCCGCTTTGTACGGGATGGCAGCAGCGTGACCTTTGAAAAGGCTGCCCTCTCCGGAACGATTATCGACCTGGCCGACTGCCCGGACCTGGGCCCCATCCTGATGACGCTGGCCCTCTTCTGCGAAGGAGAAACCAAAATCATCAACGCCGGGCGGCTGCGCATCAAGGAAAGCGACCGAATCGCCGCCATGGAAGAGGAGCTGCGCAAATTCGGCGCGGACATTGAAAGCACTCAGGACACCGTGACCATCCGCCCGGCGGCGCTGCACGCCCCGGCGGAGCTGGACAGCCACAACGACCACCGGGTGGTGATGAGTCTTGCCATGGCGGGCCTCTGCGCCGGGGTGCCGGTGACCATCCGGGACGCGGGCGCGGTGGCCAAGAGCTGGCCGGACTTTTTCCGGGTACTGGAGCGCGCGGGCGCGCAGATCGAGGTGCGGGATGAATAAGAACGACCGTTTTCTCATTGTGGGCCTGGGCCTGCTGGGCGGCAGTTATGCCCGGGGCCTGACCCGTGCGGGGTTCGGGGAGGTTTACGCCATCGACACGAACCCCGAAGCCATCCGGTTTGCCCAGGATAAGGGCTACATCCGGGATGGCGCAACCGAAAATTTTGAAGAACTGGTGCGTGCGGCGGACCGGGTGATCTTTGCCCTCTACCCCACCGCGCTGGAAGGCTGGGTGGCCCGGTACGGGGCGCTGCTGCGCCCGGGCTGCCTCTGCACCGATGTGTCCGGCGTGAAGGCGGGCCTGGTGGAGACCGTGCAGGCGACTCTGCCCGAAGGGGTGGAGTTTATCGCCAGTCACCCCATGGCGGGCAAGGAGGTCAGCGGCGTGGAGAATGCCCATCTGGTGGACTTCTCCCCCGCCAATTTCCTCATTACACCCACCGAGCGCAACACCCCCGAGGGGGTGGAGTTTGCCCGGCAGCTGGGCCAGGCGCTGGGCTTTGCCCACATCCGGGTGCTCAGCTGCGCCGAGCATGACCGGATGATCGGCTACGTGAGCCAGCTCACCCATGCCATCGCGGTGAGCCTGATGTGTGCGCCGGGGGCTGAGCGGTTTGCTGAGTACACCGGCGATTCCTTCCGAGACCTGACCCGCATCGCCCGCATCAACGAGACCATGTGGGCCGAACTGTTTTTGTGGAACCGGGAAAACCTGATCGACGAGATCGACGGCTTCACCGCCCGGCTGCAGGCCCTGAAGGGCTATCTGCAACAGGGGGACCGGGCCGCGCTGGAGGAGATGTTCCGCCAGTCCACCCGGGCCAGGGCCGCCTTTGACAAGAAGGAAAAGGAGGAGTGAGGCATGCCTCGCAGCGAAGGTCAGAAGGGCAAGCTGGTATGGCTGCTGCGCATTCTTGCCCGCCACACCGATGAAGAACATTTGATCAACGTGCCCCGCATTCTGGAGCTGCTGGCTGCCGAGGGGGTAGCAGCCGAGCGCAAAAGCGTCTACGACGACATTGCCACCCTGCGGGCTTTGGGCTACGACATCGTGCAGCACCGGGGCCGGGGCGGCGGCTACTATCTGGCCAGCCGACCCTTTCAGCTGCCTGAGCTGAAGCTGTTGGCCGACTCGGTGCAGGCCTCCCGCTTCATCACCCGCAAAAAGAGCGATCAGCTGATCCGCGCACTGAGCCAGTTTGCCAGCCAGTGGGAGGCAAGCGAGCTGCAGCGACAGGTGTTCGCCTCCAGCCGGGTGAAGAGCATGAACGAGAGCATCTATTACAACGTGGACGCGCTGCACCGGGCCATCGCCTCGGACCGGCAGGTCCGTTTTGTGTACCAGGAGTGGAACCTGGACAAAAAGAAGGTGGCCCGCCGGGGCGGCGGGGCTTATCAGGTAAGCCCCTGGGCCCTGCTCTGGGAGGAGGAGAACTACTACCTGGTGGCCTTCGAAGAGGGCAAGGGCATGCGCCACTACCGGGTGGACAAGATGACCTCCATCACCACGCTGGACCAGCCCCGCCTGGGCCGGGAGGAGTTTGACCCCCAGAAGATGCGCGACTACGCAAAGCCCATGTTCGGCATGTTCGGCGGCCCGGTGAGCCGGGTGGAGCTGCGGTGCGACAACAGCGTCATCGGACCCATGCTGGACCGGTTCGGCACCGGCGTGACCATCCTGCCCCAGCCGGACGGCTGGTTCACGCTGTATGCGGACGTGGTGGTCAGCCCGCCCTTCTTCGGCTGGCTGTGCGGCTTCGGCGGCCGGGTGGAGCTGATCTCCCCCGCGGCGGCCCGCGACCAGCTGCGCCAGACGCTGGAGACCATTTCTGCTGCCTATCAGACCGGAAAATAAGGATAACGATACTGCAAACGCCCCCGGCACAGGCTGCTCTGTGCCGGGGGCGTTTTGGAAATATGGGAAGAGAGAAATGCTCAGGAGTCGCTGCTGACCGCGCCTGCGTAAGGCACCCAGGGGAATTTTTTCGCAACCTCGATGTTGTAGGCTTCCAGATTCCGCATCTGATCCACCACATGGGGCATGTCCATGCGGGACACCAGCGCCTGGATGAGCTCGCGGCCCTCGTCGGCCAACGCGGCGCGCACGGCTTCGTCCGGGATGGCAGGGGTGCTCATGTGATCCTTGTGGTCCTCGAAGCAGTAGCCGATGGAGGCGCTCTGGTAAGCCAGGGCGAAAATGTCGTTGAAGGGCGCGCAGCTCTGGGGGTCGTTGTGATGGTACTCGGTGGTCAGGGGCACATCGCTCAGCCGGCCCATCATGTCATAGGCACCCACCGTGATGGCGTGGAAGCTGTCCATGGATTTGAACAGATCCCGGGCGCTCTGCATCATCTGCATGGTCAGGTCCATGTACAGGATGGGCACACCGGTCTCGTCGAAGAAATCCCGCACCATGGGGCTGCAGGTCATGTGCGCCGGGCCGTGGAAGCTGATGTAGATCTGCCGCTTGAAGCCCTGACGCAGCAGGCTGCGGGCAATGGCGCCCAGATAGTCGATGCCCTGACGGATGCTGACCTGTACGGTGCCCCGCCCGGAGGCGGTGGCGCCGGCGTAGAAGTAGGGCAGGCCGGTGAGCACCAGGCCGTCGCAGGCCTCGGCCATTTTCAGAGCAAAGGCCTCGCTGATAACGGTCTCGCTGTCCAGAGGCAGACCGCCGTGCAATTCAACGGTTCCGACAGGGACGATGATGATGTCGTTTCGGGTAAGATATTCCTCCACCTCGCTGTTGAGCATGCGGGGCAGAATACGGGTACGCAGGTTCATGGGGGTCTCCTTTCCTGTGGTTACAAGCCGTAGATACGGTGAGCGTTTTCACGGCAGATGTTTTCATAGGCGGTACGGCTCAGGCGCCCTTCGGCGTACCGGTCATCCAGCCAGGCCCCCAGCGGGAATACCATCTCGGTGTTGACCATATCGGTGGCAAAGAACAACCGGTCCGAGTATGTTTCCAGAAACGCCAGCCCGAAATCGGGATCGCGCATGATGGCACATCCGGCACTGTTGGCACTCAAATCGCCGTACAGATTGGGGTAGGCTTCGAACAGCGCGGGCACCCGGCCGCCGGGAGTTACCGGACCCTTGCCCCAGGCGTTGCGCCCCTCGGGATCGGTGGGGGCGTCGCCGCTGATCTCGGCCCAGAAGGGCTGGCTGTGACCCACAAAAAGGGTCTGAGGGAATTCGCGCAGCGTCTGTTCCAGAAGAGGCAGGCCGGGGTCATCCACCACGCCGTAGCCAAACCCCACCTGGGGGCTCATGTGGAAGGTGACCGGCAGGCCCAGTTCTCCGGCCACGGCAAAAATTTCACGCAGGAAGGGATCGTCAAGAGGGCGGTTGATCATCAGCTCACCGATGCCCACAGCCCCCTGCTCCTTGTACCGGGCCAGCCGCTGGCGGATGGTTTCCGGCTCTGCGGGGTCCAGGTTGCACATCCAGGCATAGCGGCCGGGATTTTCGGCGCAGATACGGCGATTGCTTTCATTGCTGCCCAGGGGACTGGCCTGCTCCCCGGCAGACATCAGCACGGCTTTTTCGATGCCCAGCTCCTTCAGGTGAGGAACCATCTCGGCACCGGTGCTCACGAACATCGTGTCGGTGCGGGGTACAGGCTCAGGTACACAATGCAGATGAAGATCGATTTTTTTCATAACATTCCCTCCTGCGTGGGCTGAATTCAGTCTGCGGAATTCCGGGCGCGGCGCTCGGCCAGTTCGGTGTACATCTGGTTGGTGGTCTTTTTATCCAGGTTGAAGATCAGGCCGATGCCGATAAGCTCCAGAATGCAGGTGACTACGGGTACGGCGTTGACCAGGTAGTAGATGTTGTTCACGGTGGCAGCACTCTGCACCACATTGGTGCCGGAAATATATCCGATGGCGGCCAGAGCCGAGGCGGCGCCGGTGGAGGCGATGGTGCTGCCGATCTTGCGGCTGAAGGTGTACAGGCTGTACATGCTGCCGTCGCTGCGGATGTTCAGCTTCCACTCGCTGTAGTCCAGGCAGTCGGTGACCAGCGCCCAGATCAGCATGGTGAAGGCGGTTTGGCCGATCATGGCCAGCACATAAACAACGGTGTAAGCCCACACGTTTTCAATCTGCACAAACAGCTTGAAGGCGCTGAGAACCAGGCAGTAGGCGCTCATAACCAGAATAACGTTGCGCTTGCCGAAGCGGTTGACCAGACGGGGCACCAGGGGGAAGCAGATGGCAATGATGACGATATTGGCCAGACTGGAAACCGTCATGACGCTGGTGTTCTGGTAGAATTCCTTGTAAATGTAGCTGTTCAGCTGGCTGCTGCCGGTGATGAACAGCATGCTGCCGATGGTGGCCACCATAACGCCGATCAGCGGGCGGTTATGCAGGGCGGCCTTCAGCACTTCGCCGTAGTTGAATTTGGCGGCGGGGCCTTTGGGCGCTTCGTGCACGCGCTCCTGGGTGAAATGCAGCAGTCCCATGTAGCACAGGATGCTGCCCACGCCAAAGATGACGGCCAGCAGGGTGAAGCGCTCGGGGATGATGTTGGAGTTGGCGTCAAAGCAGATCACCGGCACGAAGGACAGTGCGCCGATGCCCACCACGGTGCCGCCGATGCTGCGGGCGCGGGACAGGCGGCTGCGGTGGAGGGGGTCGGTGGAAACCACGCTGGCCATGGCGCCGAAGGGCATGCTGGTGCCGGTGTAGGACATACCGTACAGCACGTACACAAAGGCTACCCAGGGATGCAGCGCGATGCCCTCAAAGGGAACATTGGCAAAGCACAGCACGCCGGACAGTGCCAGAGGGAGCATGAAGATCTTGATCCAGGGCTTGAACTTGTCGACCGTTTTGCCGATGTGCCAGCGGTCGGGGAAAGAGCCCATGATGGGGTCGTTGATGGCATCCCACAGGCGGGCCGCAAGGAACAGCCCGGCCATCCAGGCGGGGCTGATGCCCAGCACATAGGTGCAGAAGGTCAGGAAATAGGCATCTACAAACAGGTTGACAAAGCTGCCGGCCATATCGCCAAAAACGTACCCCAGCTCATCGCGGAAGCCAAAGGGGCGTACCGGTTTGGTTTTCATTTGCAATTCTCCTTACACAATCAATTCCGAAGTCTCGGAAAACCGGTGGTACCAATTCCGCTTTTCCCTTCTACAGATAGCATACACCGGTGAAAGCGCAAAGAAAATTGCTATTGCGTCAAAAAACATTGCAAATCTGATAAATGCATGATATGATGTTGATAAAATTCACAAAGAATGTAGGCGGTTTTTGTGGAACTTTTCGTTTTGAAGAATGCCCTGGCTCAAATGGCGCTTGAGCCCTTCAGGAAGAACCCACCCAGCCTGGACGAAGTGCAGGAGTATCTGCGGCAGAACGGGGCCAAGGTGGAAAACCTTTATCAAGAGCTTGAAATGGCATCCCGCTTTGTGGATACCCACCGGGACATCAGCTACACCAAGGATGTGGTACGGCTGCACAGCCACACCTTTTATGAGCTGCTCTACTGCTGCAGCGGTAACCTGCAATACCTTCTTGGGGTGGATCGCTATCAGCTGCGCCGGGGCGATGTGGTTATAATCCCCCCGGGCATCAGCCACCGGCCGCTGTTTCTGGAGCAGCTGGCCGAGCCCTATGAGCGGTACGTGCTATGGTTCAGCCAGGAATTTCTGGATCAGGTGCAGGTGTTCTGTTCCGATCTGGATTTTCGGGGCGGGTACCGCCTGCTGCGCACCGCCGGGACCCCGTGGGAAAGCCTGGGCAACCTGTTTGCCCAGGGCTGCAGGGAAGCCGAGCGCGGCGCCCCGGGCTGGCAGGGGCATGTGTGCGGCAACACGATGCAGCTTCTGGTGGAGCTGCATCGGGCCTGCGGCAAGGGGGAGATGCCCGCGCCCATGGTGGAACAGCATGAGCTGCTGGATGATCTGGTCCAGTATGTGGAGGTCCATCTGGCGGAAAAGATTACTCTGGAGGATACCGCCCGCCGATTCCTGGTCAGCCAGAGCACCATTAGCCAGACATTCCGGCAGAAAATGGGCATCAGCTTTTACCGGTTTGTTACCCAGCGGCGGCTGATCGCCGCCAAGACGGAGATTCTGGCAGGCCGCCAGCTGGAGACGCTGTATGAGACGGTGGGCTTTTCGGACTATTCCACCTTTTACCGGGCGTTCCGGCGGGAATACGGAATCTCCCCTTCGCAATACCGCAAATTGCAGCAGACACAGACGATTCCGCCGGAAGCATAAGGCGGACAATGGGGCAAATGCCGTCCGCAACAAAAGGCGCTGCCCAATCTGACGAAAATCCCTCCGGCTTTGCCGGAGGGATTTTTTATGCAAAAATTTCCCTTTGACTGAAGAACTTCCCGGTCATAACTCGTCTTTACGTTTATAAAGAAAACACCGGGAAAAATTTTGAACGGTTTGCCGGTTGGCGACGAACAAAAGAAGAGAGAGGGCTTTTCGCTGCCCGGAGTTTCACAAAACGGCGGCCCTTTAAGGGCTATTATACACCGGAATGAAAGAGGAGTCGATGAGGGATGAGCAGAATCATATCATTTTTTGGCAGGCATAAAAAGGCGTTGATCGCGCTGGTTGTGCTGGCTGCTGTGGGCGCCTTTGGCTGGGTACGGATGAACCAGGCGGCCGAGGCCGCGCAAAAGGCTGCGGCCCAGCAGGTGCAGACCTTCACGCTGGAGAAGGGCGATCTGAGCCGGACCCTGAGCGTGAGCGGCAGCATCCAGTCCGCCCAGGTGACCGAGGTGGCCGCGGCCCAGACTTACCCGGTGGCTGAGGTGCTGGTGAGCGAGGGCGACGTGGTGAGTGA
Organism: Allofournierella sp.; assembly: GCF_017889395.1. Lineage (NCBI taxonomy): Bacteria > Bacillati > Bacillota > Clostridia > Eubacteriales > Oscillospiraceae > Allofournierella > Allofournierella sp. The sequence continues at coordinate 17,646 of NZ_JAGHKE010000020.1, forward strand.
GGGCGATGTGCTCGCCACACTGGATACCACCGACCTGGACGCCCAGATCAAGGTCCAGCAGGAGGCAGTGGCCGCGGAAAAGCAGCAGAACGAGCTGAGCATCTCCCAGGCCCAGCGCCGCCTGGAGGACGCCCGCAACCAGAAGGCTATTGACGAAGGCGTCACCGCCGACTGGGAGCAGACCGAAAAGGATGCCAAGCTCCGGCAGGACAGCCTTGCCATTGAGGATGCTCAGGACGTACTGGTGAATGCAGTGGCAGCGGCGGATGCCCCCAGCGCGGCGGCCCAGCAGCTGAAGACCCTGCAGAGCGCCAAAAAACAGTGCACCATCACCGCCCCCTGCTCCGGCACCGTCACCCAGGTGAAGGCCGTGGTGGGCGGCGCGGCGGGTGCCATTGCCACCATCGAGAACCAGAGTGCTCTGGAGGCGCTGCTCAGTGTACGAGAGTACGACATCAACCAGCTGGCGGTGGGCCAGAGCGTGACCCTCACCTCCGGCGCGAAGGATGTGTTCCACGGCGCCATCACCTGGATCGCCCCCAAGGCCACCGTAAATGAGAACGGCGAGGCCAGCTATGGAGTGAAGGTTTCGGTGGACGATGCCACCGAGGCGCTGCGGCTGGGCATGACCGCCAAGGCCAAGGTGCTGCTGGAGGAAAAGAAGGGTGTGTTCAGTGTGCCGCTGGACGCAGTGGGCACCGATGAAAACGGCGAGGCGGTGGTTTACCAGAAGAATACCGACGCAGAGGGCAATGTGACCTTCACCCCCATTCCCGTGACCATCGGTATGGAGACCGAGCTGTATGTTGAGGTGAGCGGCGAGGGCCTGATCGAGGGCATGGAGCTGCGCAGCCTGGCCGACCCGGAGGCGATGGCATGAGCGGAGAAAAGAAGCCCATCATCCAGCTGAGGGATATTGTAAAGACCTTTTACATCGGCCAGCCCAACGAGCTGGAGATCTTGCACGGCATCGACCTGGATGTGTACGAGGGCGAGTTCGTGGCCATCGTGGGCGAGTCCGGCAGCGGCAAGTCCACCTTGATGAACATCGTGGGCGCGCTGGATAAGCCCACCCAGGGCAGCTACTGGCTGGACGGCATCGACATGACCGCCGCGAAGGACGGCGAGCTTTCCGCCCTGCGCTGCCGGAAGATCGGCTTTGTGTTCCAGACCTTCAACCTGATCGGTCGTACCAGCGCCTTGAAAAACGTGGAGCTGCCCATGCTGTACAACGGCATCGGCGCGGCGAAGCGCGCAGCCCGGGCAAAAGAACTGTTGGAGCTGGTGGGCATGGAAAAGCGGATGAATCACCAGCCCAACGAGCTTTCCGGCGGCCAGAAGCAGCGGGTGGCCATTGCCCGGGCAATGGCAAACGACCCGGCGGTGCTGCTGGCAGACGAGCCCACCGGTGCGCTGGACTCCGCCACCGGCCGGGTGGTGATGGATCTGTTCCACAAGCTGCACAAGGAGCAGGGCAAGACCATTCTGCTCATCACCCATTCCCGGGAGCTGGCCGCTGAGTGCGAGCGGATCATCACCATCCGGGACGGACGCATTACCGGTGAGGTGAAGGGGGGCATGGCGCAATGATCTGGGAAAACATCAAGCTGGCTTTGGGCGGGCTGCGCAGCAACAAGATGCGGGCGCTGCTTACCATGCTGGGCATTATCATCGGTATCGGGTCGGTGATCGCCATCGTCACCGTGGGCAATTCCCTCACCAGCACGGTAAGTGAGAGCCTGGTGGCCATGGGCGGCAACAACCTGCAGCTGAGTGTGGACCCCCGGCCGGACGAAAACGGCGATTATCCCTACAGCTATAGCTATCAGGAAAGCGACTTGCTCAGCGATGAGATGCTGCAGGCCTATGAGGCGCGGTTTGCCCAGCAGATCAAAGCGGTGGTGCTGACGGAAAGCGGCGGAATGGGCAAGATCCAACAGGGAGCGAACACCGCAAAGGTGAACATCACCGGCGTGAACCAGGGCTATCTCGACGCGGGCAAGTGCGAGCTGGTGGCAGGCCGTGCTCTGAACGAAAAGGATCAGGAGGGCGTGCGCCAGGTGGCGCTGGTGAGCGACGTGCTGGTGGATAACCTGTTCGGCGGCGACGATCAGGCGGCCCTGGGCCAGACCATCGAGGTGACGGAATCCGGCGGTGCGGTGCATGAGCTTGCCATCGTGGGCGTGTATGCCTACCAGACCATGAGCCCGCTGCTGGGCGGCAGTGCCACCGTGAACAAAAACACCACCACCGACCTGTATCTGCCCCTCACCACTCTGCACGAGATGAACGGCATCGCCGGCGGCAGCTATTTCTGGTGTGAGGTGGTGCCCGCCGCCGGAGTGGATGCGGATGCCTTCCAGCAGCGCAGTGAGCGGTTCTTCGAGGAAGGCTACTACAAAAACAACGAGCAGTTTCTGGTTACCGTGTACAACCTGCAGAATGAGATGAGCTCCATCACCAGCGTGCTGGACACCATCTCGTTGGCCATCGGGGTGATCGCGGGCATCAGCCTGCTGGTGGGCGGCATCGGTGTGATGAACATCATGCTGGTGAGCATCACCGAGCGCACCCGGGAGATCGGCGTGCGCAAGGCGCTGGGCGCCACCAACGGGGCCATCCGTACCCAGTTCATCGTGGAGTCGGTGGTCATCTGTCTGGTGGGCGGCGCATTGGGCATTCTGGTGGGCTTCGGTCTGGGCAGCCTGGGGGCCTCCCTCATCGGCGCGCCCGCCCGGGTGGACCTGGGCACCGTGCTGGTGGCGGTGGGCTTCTCCATGGCCATCGGCGTGTTCTTCGGCTATTACCCGGCCAACAAGGCCGCCAAGCTGGACCCCATCGAGGCTCTGCGCTACGAGTAAAAAGAAAAAACACCCGGATGACATCCGGGTGTTTTTTGTGTGGGAACGTGCTATAATCAGAAAAAAGCAGGGCCGAACCGGCCCGCTGCAAAAAGGAGGCACCCCCATGAATCCCACTCAACAAGCCATTCAGGACCGCAAGAGCGTGCGCGTCTTTCTGGATCAGCCCGTTACCTCTGCCATGAAGGAGCAGCTGCTGGAGGCAGCGTTCCAGGCGCCCACCGCAGGCTGTCAGCAGCTGTATACCATTTTGGATATCACCGCCCCGGAGCGCAAGGCCCGGCTGGCCGACCTGTGCGACCATCAGCCCTTCATCGCCACCGCCCCGGTGGTGCTGGTTTTCCTGGCAGATTGCGCCCGCTGGCCGCAGGTCTATCAGGAGGCGGGATGCCAGCCTCGTCCCGCCGGTGCGGGTGATCTGTTTCTGGCGGTGGCGGATGCCTGTATCGCCGCCCAGAACGTGGTGGTGGCCGCCCAGAGCCTGGGGCTGGGCAGCTGCTACATCGGTGATATTCTGGAGAACTGCGAGCAGGTGCGCCAGGAGCTGGCCCTGCCTGCCCAGGTGGTTCCGGCGGCCATGCTGGTGATCGGCTGGCCCACCCGCCAACAGCAGCAGCGCAAAAAGCCCGCCCGCTTTGCCCGCAATTACATCGTGGCGGAAAATCAGTATCCCGCCTTCACCGGCGCGCAGCACCGGCAGGCGCTGGAGGACCGGGCCGCCCGGGGCGGCAACGGGACCTTTGATTTCGATCAGTGGGTCAAGGCCTTTGAGCAGCGCAAATACGGCAGCGATTTCTCCCGGGAGATGAGCCGCAGCGCCGCAGAATACCTGAAGGATTTTTTGAAGTAAAACGGCAAAATGCCCGGATTCGATCATTCATCGAATCCGGGCGTTTTTGTCTGCGTTTCCTTTTATTAAGAGGAAACGTTTATTTATTGGTTTTGCGGCGGCTTGTTCCGAGACGGCGCCACACGGATGGCTTTGCGCCTGCGGCGTACTGCCGCCCGGCGGGAGAGCACGCGAACCAGCAGCACCAGCGCGATCAGAAGAATGCACACCAGCGCGGCCAGCAGCGGCAGCCAGGGGCGAAGCAGGTCCCCGGTATAGAGCCAGAAGCTGCGCTGGTAATCCTGCAGGGCAACCAGCTCGGTGAAACCGACGATTTCGCCGTTCACCTGCACAGTCAGTTGGCCCAACACCTGCCCGGCTTGTACCGGAGCATCCAGGGAATCGACAACGGTCTCGATCTGAATCTCCGGCGCGTTGGAACCGGTTCCGGCCAGCACCACCAGCGGGTCCCTGGCGTACAGGCCCACGGTGTCGCTTTCCGCGCACCAGCGCAGCGGAAGCTGAACTTCCGGGGTCTCGGTATTTACGGCGGCGGTGGGGGCCAGAGTCTCCAGCGCCCAGTCATACAGGTTGGCCGTGGTGTGGAAGGCGTAGTTCACACCGTCCTCGGCCAGGCCGTCCTGCGCGCCCATCACCACCAGCAGCCAGCTTGCCCCGCCCTGCTGCGCGCCGGACACAAAGCACCGGCCCGCCTCATCGGTAAAGCCGGTCTTCATGCCCCGGATGTAGTCCCGGTACAGGGGGGAATCCGGGTTTTGCATCACCACAGTGCTGCGGATCTGATAGCTTTTGCTCTCCGGCGCGCCGACGTCCGCCTTGGTGTGGAGTTCGGTCAGGGGCATCCAGTAGTCGGTGGAGCACATGACCTCCATCAGCGTTTCATTCTCCATGCAGGCCCGGGCGATCCGGAACATATCCTGCGCGGTGCTGTAGTTGCCCTGAGCGATGCCGTCCAGCCCGTGGGGGCAGCTGAAATGGGTGCCGGTGCAGCCCAGCTCGGCAGCCCGCTGGTTCATCTGTTCCAGGAATGCGGCTTCGTTTCCATTTCCCAGATACCAGGCAATGGCGCTGGCCGCGTCGTTGCCGCTGGGCAGAAGACAGCCATAGAGCAGGTCCTCCAGCGTTACCGTCTCGCCGCAGAGCAGACCAGCCGTGGTGCCGTAGTTGGCCCGGATCTCATTGAACTCCGGCTGCAGGTCCTGGGGAATGGTGAAGGCCGTGTCCAGGGACTGACCGTTCTCCACCAGAAGCAGCGCGGTCATCAGCTTGGTCAGGCTGGCGGGAGCCCGCTGCTCCTCTTCGTTTTTCGCATAGACCAGAGTCTCGGTGTCCAGTTGATAAAGATACACCGCCTGAGCCTTGTCCGCCGCGCCCTGGGGCGGCTCCCACTGAGCGGCGGCGGGTGTTGCCAGTCCGATGGCCAGCGCCAGCAGCATCACCGCGCACAAAAGTCTGGTTTTCAACCATCTTCCTCCCTTACTGTGGAATTCTTACCAGCGATTATTATACCGGCTTGAGGCCTGCGCACGCAAATGTTTTTGCGAAAGATCGGTTCAGGAAGCGGAAACCGGCCGCAGCAGCCCCCAAAGGTTGCCCTGTTTGGCCCAGACCAGGCCGTCCGGCGCCGGAGCCAGCGCCTGATAAGACCCAAAGCCGATGAGCGTTTTGCCCTCACTGCTCAGCAGGGCGTATTCCCCGCCCTTGCGCACCACCACGCCTGCTTCCAGGCAGGGCGCGGGCCAGATCCGCTGCCAAACCGCGCTGTCGTTGCCCTGCATATCCCGGTCGGTGGACTGACTCCAGACGCCGTCGTATTTGCAGGGGATCACCAGCTCGCCCTGCCCGTTCAGATACCCCCATTTGCCCTTTTTCTCCACCGCGATCAGTCCGCCGCTGCCGGGGCGGGCCTGTTCGTAAACAAAGTCGGTGAGCAGTTTTCCGTCTGCCGTGGCGGCGGCATAAAGGCCTTTTTGCTGCGCCTTCATCACCTGCGCGCCCTCCAGCTCGTTATATTCCCAGACGCCTTTTCGGACCGGGAGCAGCTCGCCGCTTTCCTCCGGCTCCAGAACGGGGCTCTGTGCCCCGCTTTCGTTCCAACTGTGGCGGCGCACCTGTGCGGACTCCGCATCCCATACATATTCCACGCCCAGGCCACCGTGACCCGGCTCGGTCTGAAGCTCGGGATCATAAGCCGCCAGCTGCCGGTCCAGCGCCGGGTCCGAGAGCAGTGCGCCATCCGGACCGGTGGCCAGCAGATGCCCGTCCGGGCACAGGGTGGGACGCTGGGAAAATCTGGGTTCCACCACCCACTCGCCGGTGCGTCCGTCCACAAGGCCCCACAGCTTGCCCTGCTGAGCGGCACAGAGGTCAAGCAGCGCCTCGTCCTTTGGCAGGCTGCCCTCCAGAATTCCTCCCCCGCTCACCGCCAGGGGCTCGATCTTGTCCGCCTGCAGCCGGGGCTCCACCGCCCATTCGTAGCTGCTCTGCCCGGCGCTGCATCCGGCCAGCAAGGCCAGCAGCAGCCCGGCCGCGGCCATTCTGCAAATTGCTTTCATGCCGCTTCCTCCTTTGTGTTCCATAAAAACAAAACGGGCCCGGAAATCCGGGCCCGCTGGCTCAATTGAATCGATTCTGCGCCTCGCTCAGCTTGCCCGCCAGAATCAGCCGCACCGCGGCTTCCACATCGTTTAACCGGCTCTCGAAGGCCTTGCGGTCCTCGCCGCCCAGTTTGCCCAGCACCCAGTTGGCCAGGTCATAATCCGGGCTGGGCTTTTCGCCCACGCCCAGCCGCACCCGGGCAAAGCCGTCGGTGCCCAGGCAGGCGATGATGTCCTTCAGGCCGTTGTGGCCGCCCGCCGAGCCGCTGGGCCGGATGCGGATCTTGCCCGGCTTCTGGGTCACATCATCGCACAGGATGATCACATGCTCCGGCGGAATCTTGAAAAACTCCGCCGCCGTCTGCACGCTGTGGCCGGAAAGGTTCATAAAGGTCTGGGGCTTGAGCAGCAGCACCTTGCCCTCGCCCAGCGCCGCCTGCCCGTACAGGCCCTCAAACTTGGCCTTGGTCACGCTCACGCCCCACTCTTTGGCCAGGTGATCGATGGCATCAAAGCCCACATTGTGGCGGGTACCTTCGTATTTTTTGCCCGGATTGCCCAGGCCCGCCACCAGCCAGTCGGCCCCGGCGGTCTGCTTTTTGAAAAACATAGTTCGACCTCGCAGGTCCGGCCTTAAACAGAACGCGTTATAAATAAACGGGCGAGGCCGGAAAATCTAAAAATTACACCAATTATAAGCATACCAATTTTTTTAAAATTTTCAAGTGCAGGAATCAATCTTACTATGACCGCAAACCCGCTTTTCACCGTTTTGTGTCGGATTTTAAAGTGATTTGACACAAAAAGTTTCCAGATTCTGAAAAAAGTTCTGGTATTTTTTTCTCGAATCTGTTATAATGTGTTCATCACAAACGGAATATCGGCATCGCCCGAGGCTCTGCCCCGCCCGGTGCTACCATTGGAGGTTGAAGATTTTGAACAAGAAAAAATACCTTTATCTGTTCAGCGAGGGTAACCGCGACATGCGTGACATCCTCGGCGGCAAAGGCGCCAACCTGGCCGAAATGACCAACGCTGGTATGCCTGTTCCCCAGGGCTTCACCATTTCCACCGAAGCCTGCACCCAGTACTACAAAGACGGCCGTCAGATCAACCATGAGATCATGGCCGATATCTATGAATACATCGGCAAGATGGAAGACATCACCGGCAAGAAGTTCGGCAACGTTGCCAACCCCCTGCTGGTTTCCGTCCGTTCCGGCGCCCGCGCTTCCATGCCCGGTATGATGGATACCATCCTGAACCTGGGCCTGAACGACGAAGTGGTTGAAGGCCTGGCCGCCAAGACCGGTAACCCCCGCTTCGCTTACGACAGCTACCGTCGTTTCGTTCAGATGTTCAGCGACGTGGTTATGGAGCTGCCCAAGTCCGAGTTCGAGGAGATCATCGACCAGCTGAAGGCCGAGAAGGGCGTCAAGCTGGACACCGAGCTGGACGAGAACGATATGAAGGCTCTGGTCTTCAAGTTTAAGAGCCTGTACAAGAGCCACATGGGCACCGACTTCCCCACCGATCCCCGCGTTCAGCTGATCGAGGCAGTCAAGGCCGTGTTCCGCAGCTGGGATAACCCCCGCGCCAATGTCTACCGCCGCATGAACGAGATCCCCTACGAGTGGGGCACCGCCGTTAACGTGCAGGCCATGGTATTCGGCAACACCGGCCCCAACAGCGGCACCGGCGTGGCCTTCACCCGTAACCCCGCCACCGGCGAGAAAGCTCTGTTCGGTGAGTACCTGATCAATGCGCAGGGCGAGGACGTTGTGGCCGGTATCCGTACGCCTTCTCCCATCGCGCACCTGCAGGAGCAGATGCCCGAGGTTTACGCCCAGTTCGTGGACATCGCCACCCGTCTGGAGAATCACTACAAGGATATGCAGGACATGGAGTTCACCATCGAGGATGGCAAGCTCTACATGCTGCAGACCCGTAACGGCAAGCGCACCGCCGCTGCCGCTCTGAAGATCGCCGTTGATCTGGTGGACGAGGGCATGATCGACGAGAACGAGGCCGTTCTGCGCGTTGATCCCAAGCAGCTGGACAGCCTGCTGCATCCCCAGTTTGACCCCGAGGCTCTGAAGAACGCCGAAGTGATCGGCAAGGGCCTGGCTGCCTCTCCCGGCGCTGCCTGCGGCCAGGTGGTATTCACCGCTGAGGACGCCAAGAACGCCGTTGAGAGCGGCGAGATGAAGAAGGTCATCCTGGTTCGCCTGGAGACCAGCCCCGAGGACATCGAGGGCATGGCCGTTGCACAGGGCATCCTGACCGTGCGCGGCGGCATGACCAGCCACGCTGCCGTTGTGGCCCGCGGCATGGGCACCTGCTGTGTATCCGGCTGCGGCGAGATCGTGGTGGAATACGACAAGCAGCAGTTCACTCTGGGCGGCGTGACCTACAAGCGCGGCGACTGGATCAGCTTGAACGGCTCCACCGGTAACATCTACGGCAAGGCTCTGCCCACCGTTGACGCTTCCATCAGCGGCGACTTCGGCCGCTTCATGAGCTGGGCCGACGCTGCCCGTCAGCTGAAGGTCTTCACCAACGCCGATAACCCCCGCGATGCCAAGCAGGCCGTGGAGTTCGGCGCCGAAGGCATCGGCCTGTGCCGCACCGAGCATATGTTCTTCGAGGCCGACCGCATCAAGGCTGTTCGCGAGATGATCGTGGCCGAGAACGTGGTGGACCGCAAGAAGGCTCTGGCCAAGATCATGCCCTATCAGCAGGGTGACTTCGAGGCCATGTACAAGGTTCTGGGCGAGCGTCCCATGACCATCCGTTATCTGGACCCGCCTCTGCACGAGTTCCTGCCCACCAAGGAAGAGGATATCGTGGAGCTGGCCGCAGATCTGGGCATCACCGTTGAGCACCTGCACAACGTGATCGACAGCCTGCATGAGTTCAACCCCATGATGGGCCATCGTGGCTGCCGTCTGGCCGTTTCCTACCCGGAAATCGCCGAGATGCAGACCACCGCTGTGATCAACGCAGCCATCAACGTAAGCCGTGAGACCGGTCTGAAGATCGTTCCTCACATCATGATCCCCCTGGTAGGCGAGGTCAAGGAGCTGAAGTTCGTTAAGGACGTGGTGGTTGCTACCGCCGATAAGCTGATCAAGGCCGCCGGTGTGGACATGAAGTACGAAGTGGGCACCATGATCGAGATTCCTCGTGCCGCTCTGACCGCGGACGAGATCGCCAAGGAAGCCGAGTTCTTCAGCTTCGGCACCAACGACCTGACCCAGATGACCTTCGGCTTCAGCCGTGACGACGCCGGCAAGTTCCTGAACTACTACTACGACAACAAGATCTATGAGAACGATCCGTTCGCTCACCTGGATCAGAACGGCGTAGGCAAGCTGGTTGAGATGGCTGTAACCCTGGGCCGCAAGACCCGTCCCGAGCTGGGTCTGGGCATCTGCGGTGAGCACGGCGGCGACCCCACCAGCGTGGAGTTCTGCCATGGCGTTGGCCTGGACTACGTGTCCTGCTCTCCCTTCCGTGTACCCATCGCCCGTCTGGCCGCCGCTCAGGCAGCCATCAAGAACCCCCGGAAGTAATCCGATCGGGCTCATGCAGCTGACGCTGCACTTTGAGGACGCCCATGCGTTCCAAAAAGCGCGAAATTGCAGGGGGATTTTTTCTGCCCATTTTTCACGGGAGTTTGGGGGCTGGACCCGTATTTTCAAAAATGTACCCACTTTGCGGTGTACATTTTCGGGCCCATTTCCCCCTTTGCAACCCATCATTTTTGCAGATAAAGGAGCGTGTTACAGATGAACGAAACCACACAAAATACCCCCGATTCTCAGGTGGTGACCATGCTGGATGCCGGGGTGCTGGTGCCTTTTCAGAACCAGCCGTTCCGGGTAGCCACCGGCGAAGAAATGGACCAGCTGAAGGAAAGCATTCAGGAATACGGGGTGCTTTCTCCCCTGCTGGCCCGCCCGCTGCCGAACGGAAGCTATGAGATCGTGAGCGGCCATCGCCGCAAAGCTGCCTGCGAGGCGCTGGGCATCACCCGACTGCCGGTGCTGGTGCGCCCGATGACCGACGATGAAGCAATCATCCTTCTGGTGGACAGCAACATCCAGCGGGAACATATCCTGCCCAGCGAAAAAGCCTTTGCATACAAAATGAAGATGGAGGCGATCTGCCATCAAGGGCGAAGCACTTCTCGCCAAGTTGGCGAGAAGTTATGGAGCGTCGAAGAAGTGAGTAGGAACACGAGTGACAGTCAAAGGCAGATTCATCGTTACATCCGCCTGACCTGTCTCATTCCCTCTATTCTTCAGATGGTGGACGAAGGCCGAATCGCCTTCAATCCGGCGGTGGAGATCTCCTATCTCACCGAGGAAGATCAGCAGCTTTTGAAAGACGAAATGGATGCCTGCCAGGCTACGCCCTCCCTCACCCAGTCCCGCACCCTCAAGCAGATGAGTCAGGCCGGAACCCTGACGCGGGAATACCTGCACCATCTGCTCACCGAGGAAAAGCCCAATCAGCGGCAGAAGTTCTTTCTGAATCAGGAGGACGTGAAGAAGTTCTTCCCGCCCAACTACACACCGGAACAGATGCACAATACCATCCTGCTTCTGCTGCGTAACTGGCAGCACAAACGAGGCTACAACAAAAATCAACCCGAGCGATAACGGAGGTCTTACCATGCAATACACAAACGTCAACGGCTACCTGTTGCCCAATCTGCTGTCCACCGATACGGTCCGCCCCATTGGCCGCTACGGTGAGATGCGCCGTCAGTTTCTGGAAAGCCACCGCCCCGATCTGCTGGATCGGTTGCTGCTGGAGGACCGGCTCAACCGCCACCTGTCCCAGGTGGACGAAGAGGCCCGGCAGGCCGTGCAGGAATGTGTGGCCCGGATGGCCTGCCAGCAGCAGGTGGACGAAGCCCTCAAGCGCGCAAATCCCATGGAATGGGTGCGCCGGATGAACCTGATTCGGGACGCTGCGGAGCAGGCGATTCTGCCGGAATTTCTCTATCCGGAAGCGCTGGAATGACCGGACAGAAAAACGACTGTCCACAGGGGGAACGAGCACTGGCTT
>NZ_JAGHKE010000137.1:0-3268 GCF_017889395.1 Allofournierella sp.
GAATGTTACAGTTCATTTTAACCGATTTGCGCCGGAAATGCAATTTATCCGCCAAAGAAATTATTCCAGATCCGTTTGCCGTCCAGTGGACCTACCGGCAGCAGGTTGAATCCTCCCACCAAAAGGTTGGTTCCCAGGAAAAACCAGCCCCAGTAGCTGGCGCTATACAACATCCACAAATACGCCATTCCGGCTGCAATTAGATTGACCGCCGGGCCGGCAGCAGCCAGAATTCCCTCCTTGCAGGGAGACAGCCGGGCGTTTCCCAGGCATAGCCCGATCCCGCCGGGTGACAGCTCCAGCATCGGCAGTGTTCCAGTAAAAACGATCCAGGCTGCAATGTGCCCACTCTCATGAAGCAGCGAACACAACAGACTGATCCGCAGGATGCCCAAGGGATCGTGCGTCAGCCCAAACCACAGTCCAAGCAGCAACAGCTCTGGCTGCCGCAGCCGGATCAAGTGCCCGCCTCCAACGCCTTGGTGGGATCACAACGCACATCATTGCAGAAAAGCTCGAAATGCAGATGCGGTCCGGTGGCAGCCCCCGTCTGGCCCACCGTCCCCAGAACATCGTCCAGACTTACCCTCTGTCCCTGCCGTACAAAGATATACTGCATGTGGCAATACCGGGTAACCAGACCATTTTCGTGAAGGATCTGCACATAGTTTCCGTAGGAAGAATTCCATGCACTCTTCTGCACTATGCCGCTCCAGGCCGGATGAATAGCAGTCCCCTCCGCTACTGCCAGGTCAATCCCGGTATGAAAATCAGCTTTTCCGGTAAAGGGATCACTGCGCCAGCCGTATCCGGAGGTGATCACATATCCCCGTACGGGCAGCGAGAGCGCATTTTCCGGCTCCGGCGCTTCCAGAGAACTGCCCTCCGGCGCTGCCCGGCGACTCCATCCGCCCGCACCGTACCCCAAAGTCAATGTGTTCTCTCCCGAAAGCTGCCCGATCGTCTCCACAGCCTGTACGCTCAGATCATGGATCGCCGCGCTTGCAAATTTCACCAACTCTTCCTCACCGGACAAAGCAATCCCCTGGTACCGCAGCTGACGGTATCCATCCTGAAAGGATTCGTAAAGCTGCGGCGACACCGAGCGAATGCACACAACGCAAAGCAGAATCAGCCCGCAGATCAGAATCTGCAAAGAAAGCACCGGGTTTTTTCGTTCCGAATTCTGCTGCCGGACCGGCGGCGGACGCAGCAGCTGTTCCACTTCCTGCCGACTGGCAAACACAGGGGGGAGCATCGTCTCGTTGGTTTCCACATTCCACATGGGCCTTCCTCCTTTTTGCGGCTGTGCACAAAAGCGCTACTGCATTTCTATGCCGTTTGACTCCGAAATAGATGTTTTCCGTAAAAAACTCCCCTGCCCGAAGCAATTGCCCAGGCAGGGGAGTTCCATGTTTACTGTTTACTTTTTCCTGGCACGAAGCAAGCCGGTGATTTTCTGCAGCAGACCGGGCTTCGATGCGGGCGCCGGAGTCACCGGGGGTTCCGGCAGCACGAAGCCGTCACGGAAGGCATCGTACAAAGCCATCTGGCTGTCCACACGGGGTGCTCCCGGCTCCGCCTTCACCTTGGAATAGCTGCCATCCGGCTTCATTTCCCGGGCGTTCACATTGTCATTCAGCTGCAGTTCCAGAATCTGACGCAGCTTATTGGCAAGCGCACGGTCCGGCACCTTCAGGCCAACCTCCACCCGGCGCTCGGTGTTACGGGTGAGGAAGTCACCGGATGCGATGTAGATTCGCATATCGTCGCCATCACCGAAGCAGTAGATGCGGGAATGCTCCAGATAGCGGCCCACAATGCTGCGAATCCGCAGATTATCGGTACGACCGGGAACCCCGGCAGTCACGCAGCAGATGCCGCGCACAATCATATCCACCGAAACGCCGGCGCAAGACGCTTCCGACAACTTTTCAATCACGTTTTTGTCGCTGACCGAGTTGTTCTTCAGGATAATGCGGGCGGGCTTACCTTCTTTTGCTTTCTGAATCTCCCGGTCCATCTCCTCCAACAGAACGCTCTTGAAGCACAGCGGAGCCACCAGCAGATACTTGGTGTTGCTGGTCAGCCGCTCCACCGCCAGATTGTTGAATACCGCAGCAGCCTCTTCGCCGATTTCGGTACGGGTGGTCACGTAGGAAAGGTCGGTATACTGCTCACTGGTCTTTTCGTTGTAGTTGCCGGTGCCGATCTGGGTGGTATAGCGATACCCTTCCTTGGTGCGGCGGGTGATCAGGGTCAGCTTGGAGTGAACCTTGTAGTCATCCAGACCATACAGTACCGTACAGCCGGCCTCTTCCAGCTGCTTGGACCAGTCGATGTTGTTCTGCTCATCGAAGCGAGCGCGCAGCTCCACAACTGCCACTACTTCTTTTCCGTTTTCCGCCGCGGCAATCAAAGCCTGTACAATCTGGGAGTCTCGCGCCATCCGATACAGCGTCATCTTGATGGAGATGACCTCCGGGTCAAACGCCGCCGCCATCAGCATCTTGATGAAGGGGCGCATGCTCTGATAAGGGTATGCAATCAGCACATCATTCTTCTGCACCGCCTCGCTCAGCTTATATCCGTGAGGTGCCTGCATCGGCTTGGCCGGTGCATAGAACAGTTCACTGTGGCCCTCACTTTGCAGCCGGGCCGTAAGCTTGAAGCAATAGGAAAGGTCCAGAGGACTGCTCTGGTTAAAACACTGATGTGCAGGCAGCACCAGCTTTTCGCACAGGTAATTCTTTACCTCCTGCGGGGGCTGGTTCCAGAACTGAATGCGCACCGCCGCCAGCTTACGCCGCTTTTTCAGCAGCTCGCTCATCACCTGACGGTAGTCGATGTCCTGGTCGAACATGCCTTCCTTCACATCAATATCCGCGTTGCGGGTCACCCGGAACAGGCACTTTTTCTGCAGAATCGGGAAAACCAGCTCTGCATAGTGGTAGATCAGCTCCTCCACCAGACCGTAGTACACCGCATCGTCCTTTTTCAGATACAAAACCCGCTCAAATTGGTTCCCGATTGGGATCAAACCGAAGGACAGGTTGGCGTCCCCCTTCGCCTTCAGGGTAGCGCACAGGTAGATCTCCTGATTGCGCAGGAACGGGAACGGATGCCGGTGGTCGATAATCTGGGGAGAAAGCACCGGGAACAGCTCGCTCTGGAAATACTTCTTCCAGAACTTTTCGTCTTCCTTTTCCAGATTTTCAAAATCGATCTTCCGGTAGCCGATCTGCGCCAGATTATCCCGCAGCTTGGT
>NZ_JAGHKE010000021.1:0-34568 GCF_017889395.1 Allofournierella sp.
CGCTGGAAGCAGCCTCAGAAGAAGCAGCCTCGCTGGAAGCAGCAGCGCTGGTAGAAGCAGCAGCGCTGGAAGAGGTGGTGGTCTCGTTGCCGCCGCAGGCAACCAGGGACAGGGCCAGAGCGGCCACGCAAGCAACGGCGATGATCTTAGAAGACAGTTTCATGATGTCATTCTCCTTTTCGTTTTGATTCGGAAAATCGCCCCATAAACCAAAGGGCGTCGTATGGTTCCGGTGGGCGCGTTTGCGCCGCTGCCTCGGAACGTTTTCCTATCATACCCTCCAGATATGAACAATCTATGAAGAAACAGCATCAAAAAGGTAACAAAATGTACAAAAAATCAAGAAGAATTTATAACAAAATGACTACAAAATGGTGACAATCCGGCAGAATAGGGGCTTGCGGCTTTGCTCTACATCTGTTAGAATAAAAATGAAACTACAAACTGTAGAAGTGTGTTGCCATACATATAAAGGAAAAGGGAAGGGGCGCTTACTATGCGACTGTCGGAAGCGGAACTGGAGATTATGGAGCAGATCTGGAAGCTGGGGCGGCCGGTCACGGCGGCCGAGCTGGCCGGCCCGCTGCAGCAAAAGGGATGGAAGCCCACCACCCTGCTTACCTTTCTGGCCCGCATGGCGGCCAAGGGGGCGTTGAAGGTGGAAAAGCGGGGCAAACAAAATGTGTATACCGCCTGCGTGAGCAGCGAGCAGTACCGGGCGGCTGAGGCCCAGGAGCTGCTGACCAAGCTGTACAGCGGCAGTGTAAAAAGTATGGTGGCCGCCCTCTACGACGGCAAGGCTCTTTCCGGTGACCAGCTGGACGAGCTGCGGGACTGGCTGGAAACGAGGTGAGCGGAGCCGATGTATGAACTGTTTTATACCTGGCTGCTGCCCACCAGCCTGGCAGGCACGGTGGCAGCGCTGCTGGGGTGTGCCCTCACTCCGCTGTTAAAGCGGCTGAACTGGCGCGGACAGCGGCGGGCGCTGGGGTGCATCACGGGCTTTTTCCTGCTGCCGGTGGGGCCGCTTCTGGCCCTTGCGCCGGGCTTGAAGCGCTCCACCGGGCTGGAACCGGTGGGGCAGGCACTGGAGCAGGCGGCCCAGGCGGCAGTGCACACGGTGAACATCAGTGCCCAGCCGGTGATGACTGCCCCGTTGGCCCAGCCGGTGGAGCCGGTGCAGCCCCAGCTGGCGGGTCAGCTGCTGGCGGTGCTGCCCTGGCTGTGGGCGCTGGGGACCGTGCTGTTCACTCTGTGGCAGCTGGTCGGATACTGGCGCTTTTGCCGGGCGCTGCGCCGGATGCGCGGTCCGCTGAGCGAAGCGGAACAGAGCCTGCTGCGCCGGGTCAGCCTGGAAAACGGGCACATCATCCCGCCCCGGGCCTGGGTGTGCTCGGGCATGAGCACGCCGCTGCTGGCAGGCGTGCTGCGGCCGGTGCTGTATCTGCCCGGGGGCATGGAGGCGGCGGCGCTGGAGCTGGCGCTGCGCCATGAGCTAGCCCACCTGAACGGCGGCGATCTGTGGGGCAAGGCCGCGCTGCGGCTGGCCTGCCGGGTCCACTGGTTCAACCCGCTTTGCCACTGGCAGGCCTCCCGGATGGAGCGACTGTGTGAACTGGCCTGCGACGAGGCGGCGGTGCGCGGGCTGAATAAGGAACAGCGTAAGGCCTACGGGCGGGTGCTGCTGGCAGCCGCGGCGGGTCCGCTGCCGGCCGGAGCCTCGGGCATGAGCGCTGGGCCGGAGAATCTGAAAGCACGTCTGCTTGCCCTGTTCGAGCCGCCCAGAGCCAGTCGCCGCCAGAGACTGGCCGCGGCGGCGGGGGTGCTGGCCGCCGTCTGTCTGACTACCTGTGCGGCGGCGAGTCTGTCGGCGGGGGTGTCCGCTGAATCGGAGAGTCTGGCTGCAAACGGGCTGGAGCAGCTGAGTTTTTTGCAGCAGCAATCCCAGCCGGCCGTCCGGCAGGCGGTGCCTACTCCCATGCCGGAGCCGGAGAAAAAGCCTGCTCTGGCCGAGGGACAGGCCAGCGTGCAATGGATGCGCGAGGAGCAGAGCGTGGCCGGGGAATATGAATATGAGCAGGATGAAACCCTGGCCGATGGACAGTATGTGATCGAGCGCAGCGCGGCGGACGGGCTGGACGAGGTGAGCGGCTGGGCCTTTTACGACGAGCAGGGCCTGCTGATGGAATATCAGGAGGTGGGCCGCATCACCCTGCAGGCCCCGGTGACGGGAATCGTGCGGTATAACGGGGACCTGAACCTGGTCAAAAGCGCGGTGGAGAGCAGTGAGGTCGGGCAGCAGAATGCGGTGGACAGCGAGACCTCGGTGTCGCTGATCTGGCCGGTGCCCGGTTACACCTATGTGAGCCGCTGGATGAGCAGCTACCATAAGGGCGCGGATGTGATCGCCCCCAAAGGAACAGAGGTGTACGCCATGGCGGCTGGTACGGTGACCGCCGCAGGCTGGCATTACAGCTACGGCAAATATGTGATCATCGACCATGAGGGCGGCGTGCGCACCCTGTATGCGCATCTGAACAGCATAAACGTGAGTTCGGGCACCCAGGTGGAGCAGGGCGCGGTGATCGGCACCGTGGGCAGCACCGGAAACTCCACCGGAAACCATTGCCATGTGGAGATCTACGTGAACGGCGAGCGCCGCAGCCTGCGGGAGTGGTTCCCGGAATATTGAAAAGCAACAAGAAAAAGCAGGGCGAATCCCGGAAGGGATTCGCCCTGCTTTTTGTATAACTGCTGGATGTTACGGTGTAGCAATCTCCGCGTCCTCAATCACGATCGGCCCGGCGGAGAAGTTCTGCACATAGAAGTATACCTCTGCTGCTTTGTCTGGGATATAGGTGTATTCCAACTCCGCGTCCTTTCCGCAGGTGAGTTCATGGGGAAGGCCGTCCACGATCACACCCAGTGACAGGCGGTCGCCGCTCGGGCTGGCCTGGGGATTGTCCTTTGTATTCTGCCGCAGCGAGAGGGCAAGGGGGCTGTTTTCTTCCAGGACCCAGCCACTGCCGTCCTCCTTTGTGAGAATGGCAATTTCACCGTTGTCGAACACAAAGGACGGAAATTCCATGCCGTCGCCGCTCGCCACACCGCAAACCATGCCCACCTCGTCGAAAAACAGTATGTCGTTTTCCTCCAGCCAGTCCACATCCAGAATTTCTGCGCTGAACCCGGCAAGTAGCCGTTCGCCCGATTCCTCACCCGGCTGGCTGGTACTAGTGCTCACGGCGTACAGGGGCTTTTGCAGCTGCTGCTTTTCCTGCCGGTCGAACAGTCGGACGCCCCAGACCCGGGCCGAAACCGCACAGGCACAGGCGGCCAGGACCACGGCCAGCGCCGCCGCCAGCCCGGTGAGAAACAATTTGCGGGGAAATCTGTGCGCTGGCCGCTCGTTCTGGTCCAAAAGGGCGAGCTGTTCCAGTGTCCGATTTTGAATCTTCTGTGCATTCACGCCTTGGAGATCAATCTGCCGGGGATCGTCCAGCGATGCAAACAGCTCGTGCAGTTCCATCGGCTCCTTCATTGCAGTTCTTCTCCTTCCAGATCTTTTTTCAGTTGCGCCCGCAGCCGAAACAGGCGCACCCGCACTGCGCCGGGGCTGGTTTCGAGTTCCCGGGCGATGGTGGCGGTACGCTGGTTGTAATAATAAAAGCGGAGCAGCAGCTCCCGGTCCTCAGGGGACAGCGCTGCCAGATGCTCGTTCAGCCTGCGCACCGCTTCCTTTTGCTCCAGCCGGGTTTCCAGTGGGGTCTCCTGCTCCAGAATCTCATCTATAAGCGGCAGGCAGTCCGCTTTTCGGCTGCGCAGGGTGTCCACCACCAGGTTTCGGGTAATTCTTACCAGATACCCCTTCAGCGAACGCTCCGGGTCCAGATCCTGCCGGTGGCGCCAAAGGCGGATAAAGGCATCAGAGACGATCTCCTCCACGTCCTGAGCGGTGAGGGGCGGCACCGCCAGATTTGCCGCAACGGTGCACAGATAAGGGGTGTAGAGTGCCATGAGTTCCCGCAGCGCGTTGCTGTCGCCCTGTCTCAGTTGCCAGGCCAATTGCTCCTGTTCCATGGGCCATTCCCCCTTTTTTCGATCTTATCTTTTCCATACGGAAATCCATACGGAAATCTGCGCCTTTTGTTACAAAAAAATATCGCCTGCTTTCCCGAATCGGCACACGGGGAAGCAGGCGATGCACTTGCACGGCTCACAGATACAGCTCGTTCTCTTTGCGGTCCGCGCAGACCTTGGCAAGCTTGTTGCTCAGAACATCCAGCATTTCCGAAGGCAGCTGACGGGCGGCATGGGGGCACACCGCGATGCAGCGCATGCAGGAGATGCAGGCATCCTTGTCCACCTTGCTCACGTCCTGCGGGTCAATGGCCTGCGCCGGGCATTCCTTGGCGCACACGCCGCAGGAAATGCAGTCGCCGGTGGGGGCGGGGAGCATGGGCAGCACGCCGAAGGGCTTGTAGGGCCGGTTGCCGGGCAGCTCCGGCTCGGTCAGCTTGCCCCGGTCCAGCTTTGCCCGGATCGTTTCGCCGAATGCCGAAAGCTGCTCCAGGTCCTGCGCGTCCGGCCGTCCGGCAGCAAACTGGCGCGCGATGGAATGCTCCGCGATGGCTGCCACCGCCGCCGCCACCCGGAATCCCGCCTCAGCGGCCAGGTCCCGCAGCTCCGCCAGGGTGTCCTCATAGGCTCGGTTGCCGTACATGCAGAGCAGCACCGCGGGGGTTCCGCCGCCCTGCAGCTGACGGATGCGCTGTGCGGCCAGAGGGGGCACCCGCCCGCCGAAGGAGGGCACGGCGATCACCGCCGCCTCAGCGGGGGCCGCCTGGGCCGGATGGACCGTCAGGTCGGTGCACAGGGTCTCGCCGCCCAGCGCACCGGCCAGCTGCAGCGCAACCTTTTTGGTACCGCCGGTGGGGCTGAAATAGAACACATTGATCTTCATGGTTCAGATTCCTCCTTTATGGATTGCATCGCAGCGGCTCCGGCCGCTTTGGGATGCAAAAAAACGATGGCAGGCGCGGCGACCTGCCATCGTTTGCATTCTGCGGGGAAAAGCCCGTGGAAAAGTGGGAAAGGCTTAGGCCTTGTTCACGCTGCCGAACAGCTCCATCTTCTCCTTAACGGTGGCCTTGATGGCCTCGAAGCCGGGGGCCAGCAGCTTACGGGGATCGAAGCCCTTGCCTTCCAGATCCTTGCCGGCCTCGATGTACTTACGGGTGGCGTCGGCGAAGGACAGCTGGCACTCGGTGTTCACGTTGATCTTGGAAACGCCCAGGCTGATGGCCTTCTTGATCATGTCGGCGGGGATGCCGGTGCCGCCGTGCAGAACCAGAGGAATGCCGTTGGTGGCCTCGTGGATCTTCTCCAGAGCCTCGAAGTCCAGGCCCTTCCAGTTGGCGGGGTACTTGCCGTGGATGTTGCCGATGCCGGCAGCCAGGAAGTCAACGCCCAGGTCGGCGATCTTCTTGCACTCAGCGGGGTCAGCGATCTCGCCGGCGCCGATCACGCCGTCTTCCTCGCCGCCGATGGAGCCAACCTCAGCCTCGATGGACAGGCCCTTGGAGTGAGCCAGCTCAACCAGCTCGGTGGTCTTGGCAACGTTCTCGTCGATGGCGTAGTGGCTGCCGTCGAACATGATGCTGGAGAAGCCAGCCTCGATGCAGGCCTTGGCGCCCTCGTAGCTGCCGTGGTCCAGGTGCAGGGCAACAGGAACGGTGATGTTCAGGGTCTCGATCATGGCCTTAACCATAGCGGCTACGGTCTTGTAGCCGGTCATGTACTTGCCGGCACCCTCGGACACACCCAGGATCACAGGGCTGTTCAGCTCCTGCGCGGTGAGCAGGATGGCCTTGGTCCACTCCAGGTTGTTGATGTTGAACTGACCAACGGCATAGTGGCCGTCGCGGGCTTTGTTGAGCATTTCGGTTGCGCTTACCAGCATGATGATAATACCTCCATTTTCTCTCTTAAAAAAGCGCACCGTGAGCGGTGCGGGGGAATAAAAACATGGTGTTAAGTTTTTATCCTGCCAACAGTATAACCCAACTTGCATGCAAAATCAATTCCCGCTTGATTGTTTGGTGTGCATTTTTCGCGCGGTTTTTTGTTTTTGGCCGCTGGGCAGATGGTGGCGGGCATAGTCGAAGATGAACTGCTGGGCGATGCCTGCATGGCTGCGGCAGCAAACCGGCACACCCCGGGGGAACAGATGGCACATGGCCTTTTTCATCCACACATCCATGGGAACCGCCTTCCAGAAGGAAAGACTGTACAAAAGCACGCAGTCCGCCACCTTGGGGCCCACGCCCTTCACGGTCATCAGAATGGCCCGGGCGTTTTCCATGGGCATGGCGCGCAGGGCAGCTTCGTCGATCTGGCCGCCGGCCACCCGGCGGGCCGCATCGATCAGGTATTCCGCCCTCCAGCCCGCCCGCAGAAAGGCCAGGTCCTCTGGCTCCAGCGCTGCCAGTGTTTCTGCACTGGGAAAGCCGTAGCCGTCGCCCTCCAGCGGCTGGCCCAGCCCGGTACACAGCCGCTCCACAATGGCCTTGATGCGGGGAATGTTGTTGTTCTGGCTGATGATGAAGGTGCACAGCGTCTCAAAAAAGGGCTGGCGCAGCACCCGGATGCCCGGCTTGTGACGCACGCACTCGGCCAACTTTTTGTTGCCGGAACAGAATTTTTCCAGCAGGGCGGGGTAGTCCAGATCCAGTGCAAAATAGTGCACCCAGAAATCCCGGTCGGTCTCCGACGCACCCTCCAGAATCAACGAATCACCCTCCATCCGTGCGGTGACGGAGCGGTTTTCCACAATGCCGTGCCAGGCCGCTCCGTCGGCCTGCCATCGGAATGCCTGGCCGCAGTCCAGGGTGGCGGCCAGGTCCATGCCGCCGCAGTTTTCCACAATGATCAAAGCATTCCCTCCTGACGGGTAAGAAATTTGCGGCTTTTGGCCGCTTGCTGGTAAAAAAAGAGAAAAAATCCGGCCCCATCCACAGGGTTTTGTCGAAAAAGAGCAGGACAAATTTCAGGTTCAACAGCCTGTTAAGAAGAAAACTTTCCACTGTAATGTTGAAAACCCGTTGGGAATTGTGAGAAAATGGCTCAAAACAGCCACTTGTCAACACTTTCAACAGGGTTTTCAACATGTGGAAATCTTTTTCGGGTTTACAACTGGTATAACCGGCCCCGAAGGACGAATGAAAAAATTCCTCTTGCATTTTACCGCGTTTTGTGCGTTTGGAAAAGCCCCCGTCCGCCCAAACTTCACCGGGAAGGGGCGGCGCGGAGGCCGAAAAACTTGGCGTCAAACAGTGGCAAAAAACGCGGTATAGTGTTATACTTTAATTTACATGCGGGAAAA
Source organism: Allofournierella sp. (assembly GCF_017889395.1). Lineage (NCBI taxonomy): Bacteria > Bacillati > Bacillota > Clostridia > Eubacteriales > Oscillospiraceae > Allofournierella > Allofournierella sp. Next base: position 7,385 of record NZ_JAGHKE010000021.1, read on the forward strand.
ACCGCAAAATACAGCGATAACACGGCCCGTTTTGCGGGCTTCAAAAAAGGAGACGGCCCATGCCTCAGAAGTTTGATAAAAAGTTCAGCCCCAACGCTCAGCGCCCCGCCCGGCGCCCCGGTTCTGCCCGTCCCGAAGGCGAGCGGCGCACCCCCCGCGCGGAGGCTGAGGAGCCCTCGTCCAGCCTGGTCTACGGCAAGAATCCGGTGACCGAGCTGCTGAAAAGCGGCGCGGGTGTGGATACGGTGCTGCTGGCCGATACCCTGCCCGAGGCGGTGGCCGCCTACTACACCGCTCTGGCCAAGGAGGCCGGTGCGGTGGCCAAGCGGGTGCATGCCAACAAGCTGCGTCTGACCTGCGGCACCGACAGCCACCAGGGCGTGGCCGCCTTTGCCAGCGCGGTGGAATATGCCAGCCTGGAGCAGCTGCTGGACCTGGCGAAGGAAAAGGGCGAGCCTCCCTTCCTGGTTCTGTGCGACGGCGTGGAAGACCCCCACAACCTGGGTGCGATCATCCGGTCGGCGCTGCTGTGCGGCGCTCACGGCGTGGTGATCCCCAAGCGCGGCGGCGCGGCCATCACACCCACGGTGCTGAAGAGCAGCGCCGGCGCGGCGGCCCGTCTGCCGGTGGCCCGGGTGGCCAACATCGGCGAGAGCATTCGCCGCCTGAAGGACCAGGGCGTTTTCGTCTACTGTGCAGACATGGACGGTGTGCCCCTGCATCAGAATAACCTGACCGGTCCTGTGGCTCTGGTCATGGGCAGCGAGGGCCGGGGCGTGAGCCCGCTGGTGAAGAAGCTGTGCGACGGTGTAGTCAGCCTTTCCATGGCGGCCCGCGGCACCGGGGTGGACAGCTTCAACGTGAGCGTGGCAGCGGGCATCATCCTGTACGAGATCGCCCGTCAGCGCGGCCAGGGCTGAACAGAGCCCCGGCCAGCAACTAGCATACGGAGGAACAAAGAGCATGGCGGATCAAAGAAATTCCAGCTCGGTGGATGATATCCTGGAGACCCTGAAGCAGGGAAAGAGTGCCCCGGCGGGCGGCTCGGTGGAGGACATCCTGGCAGACCTGGGGCTGGAACAGAAGAAGGCGGCTCCGGCAGTGCATATGGAGCCGGAGACCCCGACCGCCCCGACGCATCGGACGGTCCAGAATTTCTGGCAGGAGCCCGCGCCGGAGCCTCAGAAGCAGCGCAGCCAGAGCCGGGCAAAGCAAAAGCCCGCCAAGGCTGCGCCGCCGCCCCAGCAGGAGGAGCCCGCGGCGCCCCGCCTGTCCGACACGATCCAGATGGACAGCGACTTCCAGAAGTTTTTCAGCGAGAGCGTGGCAGTCATCCCGGATCTGGAGCAGGAGCAGCACCCCGGCTTTTTTGCCCGGTTTGTGGGCCGCAAAAAGAACGCGGAGGCCCAGGACGATGAGGAAGGGCTGGATGCGGAGGATTACTCCACTGAACTGAACACAACAGAAGAGGACGAGCCCGAGGAGCGGGCACCCAGGCGCCGCCGTTTTGGCTTCTGGCACAAATGGAATGAGGACGAGGAGGACGCGGCCGAGGAAGAAACCGGCGAGGAGCCGGAGGAGAGCCCGGAAGAGGAAGAGGAGCAGCCCGTCAAAGAGCGGGAGCCGTTCCGTCTGTTCCACCGGGAGCGCCGGGCCCAGCCGCAGGAGGAGCCGGCCTCCGGTACGGTAGAGCTGCCGCTGCCGGACCAGGCTCCGGCCCGCCCCACCCCCTGGGTGGATCAGGCGCCTACCCGGCCGATGGCCGAGCCCATAAAGCCTGTCCGGCCCCAGCCGGTGGGCACGGTGCAGATCGAGCCGGTGGAAAGCCCCACAGTGGAGGTGGAGCCCGCGGAGCCTGTCCGGCCCCAGCCGGAAGAGCCCGCAGTGGATGATACATCCACCCGGACTGCCCCGGAACCCGAAAAGCCCATCCAGCCTGCAGAAGCGGACCAGCCCACTATGGTGCTTCGGCCCGAAGAGCTGAAGCTGGACGAGCATCCCACCGGCTCGGTGCAGCTGGATGTGGAATGGGACAACGAGCCCGGTCCGGACGCCACCCGTGTGATAAAGGAGGAAGCAGGCAAGGGCGCTGCGCCCCGTCTGCTGGGCGATGAAGCTCCCGGCGAGCCCTTTGCAGAGGAGCCCGGCCCGGAATATGTGGAGGATTACGAGAACCCGGCGGACGCGCCGATCGTCCAGCAGGATCTGGACCGACTGCGTCTGACCACCGCCATCCGCACCGGCGTTTCCGCTGCGGCGGGTCTGGTGCTGCTGTATCTGGGCCTGGCGGTGGGCGACAGTCCGCTGCCCGCTATCGGTGCGGTGGACCCGGCGGTGGCCCCTATGGCCTACCTGGCGGTGAATCTGGTGCTGCTGGCTGTGGCCTGCGCCGTGAACTGGCGGGTGTTCTGGAACGGCATCCGCGGCCTGTGGGGTGCTCCCACGCCGGACAGCGTGCTGGCTCTGGCAGGTGTTGGTGCGCTGGCCCAGCTGCTGGTGCTGATGATGAAGGCCGAGACCTTTGAGGCCGACAAGCTTACCCTGTTTGCCGCCCCGGCGGCGCTGCTGCTCTGCTTCGGCGCGCTGGGCAAATATCTGATGAGCGGTGTGATCAGCCGCAACTTCGCGCTGGTCAGCACCGGAAACGGGCACGTGGCCGCCTTCCGGCTGGATGATGAGGAGCTCTGCACCCGCCTGGCCGAGGGCCTGGGCGAGCCGGATCCCTGTCTGGTGGCCAGCCGGCCCACCACTCTGGTGGAGGGCTTTCTGCGCCGCAGCTTCTCGGTGCGCGCCAGCGACCGGATGCTCCAGCGCATGAGCTGGGTGCTGGCCGGTGCGGCGCTGCTCACCGCTCTGATCGCCCTGTTCTCCAAACAGGGTCTGGCCATGGCCTTCACCGCCTTTGCGGGCACCCTGTGCCTGGGCGGACCGGCCAGCGCCACCCTGCTGGCAGCGATTCCCGCCATGCTGATGCAGAAGAGCGCCGCCCGTGTGGGCGCTGTGGTGCCCGGCTGGAGCTCGGTGGAGGAGCTGAGCGGCGCGAACATGATCATGGTGGGCGCAAAGGACCTGTTCCCCGCCAAGAGCGTGCGGCTGCACGGCATCAAGACCTTCGAGAAGGAGCGCATCGATCTGGCCATCCTGTATGCCGCGTCGGTGCTCATCGCGGGCTGCGATACCCTGCGGGATGTGTTTATGAACATCATCCAGGGCAAGACCAATATCCTGTTCCCGGTGGAAAGCCTGGAAAACGACCCCGGCTTCGGCTTCACTGCCTGGGTGGGCGACAAGCGGGTCATCATTGGCAACCGGGCCATGATGGAAAAGCAGGGGGTGGAGATCCCCTCGCTGGACTACGAAAACCGCTACACCAAGGGCAAAAAGCAGGCCATCTATCTGGCGGTGAGCGGCCGGCTGTTCGGCATGTTCCTGGTCAGCTACAAGGCCGATGAGCAGGCATCCCATGTGCTGGAGGCCCTGAACCGTCAGGGTGTGTCGGTACTGGTAAAGAGCGATGACTTCTCGCTGACCACCGAGCTGATCAGCCAGGTTTACGGCCTGGAGGAGGGCTGTGTGAAGGTGCTCAGCGGCGCCGAGCGGCGCGCCCTGACGCCGGTCACCGAATACCGGCAGTACAGCCCCGGCTGCATGGCTCACATCGGCAGCTTTGCCTCCTTTGTGGGCGGTCTGCTGGCGGCGGCGGGCGCGGCCTCGGCCGAGCGCACCTCCTCTCTGGTGCAGGCGGCGGGCATTCTGGTCAGCGTGGTGCTGGCACTGCTGCTGGCCTTCACTGGCGGCATGGCCGCATTGGCTCTGCCCGCGCTGGTGCTTTACCAGGCGGCCTGGGCGGTGCTCACCCTGATGATCCCCATGCTCAAACGATACGAGTAATAGAACGTGTTTTGAAAGCTGCCAAAAGGCGCGCCCACATCGGGCGCGCCTTTTGTGCGTTTTTGTGCAAAAACAACCGTGAAATTTCCGTCAATAGGCAATCTGCACAAAGCTTGCAATTGATTTTGTGCAGGGAAACCAGCCTTTTTTTAGAACATTATCTTTAAAAAGCTTTATGATTGTGATAAGATTTTTGTATAGATTGCTGCCGCTGCAATTTCTCGTGGCAAAACAGGCGGCAGAAGAGAGGGTATTAACTTATGAATTACGCCAACAAAGACATCCGAAACATCCTGGTAGCCGGTCACGCCGGCTGCGGCAAGACCACCCTGATCGAAGCACTGCTGTTCAGCACCGATCCTGAGATGCAGCGCGCCGGTACCGTGCAGGACGGCAACACCGTGTGCGACTTTGATCCCGAGGAGCAGAAGCGCCACGCCAGCCTGGCGGCGGCTGTTGCCCCCGTGGAGTACGACGGTGTGAAGCTGAATTTCATCGACGCCCCCGGCCTGTTTGATTTTGAGCTGGGCATGTACGAGGGCATTCAGGCTGCAGAGAGCGTGCTGATCACTGTGTCGGCCCGTTCGGGTGTGACCGTTGGCGCGGAAAAGGCGTTCCATCTGGCCGAGAAGCACGGCAAGAGCAAGATGATCTTCGTGAACAAGACCGATCTGGAAAACGCCAACTACTATAAGATTCTGGAAAATCTGAAGACCAAGTTCGGCCCCAGCATCTGCCCCTGCGTGGTGCCTGTGCGGCAGGACGACGGCACCATTCTGTATGTGAACCTGTTCAGCCAGAAGGCCTTCAAGTATGAGAGCGGCAAGCAGGTGCAGGTGGAGCTGCCCGAGATGGGCCACCGTCTGGAGGGCCTGGTTGCCGCCATGAGCGAGGCCGTGGCCGAGACCGATGACGAGCTGATGGAGAAGTTCTTCTCCGGCGAGCCCTTCACCACCGAGGAGATCGTGAACGGCCTGGCCAAGGGCTGCCGCAGTGGCGCCATCACCCCTGTGTTCTGCGGCAGCGCCGTGAACCAGCAGGGTCTGGACATGCTGCTGTACAACCTGAAGGTCCTGCTGCCCAGCCCGGCGGACGCACCCGCTGTTCTGGCCGAGGATGCCGCCGGTGAGCCGGTGGAGGTCGCCTGCGATGAGGCCGGCCCCCTGGCTGCCTACGTGTTCAAGACCGTGGCCGATCCCTTTGTGGGCAAGCTGTCCTACGTGAAGGTGGTCAGCGGCACCCTGAAGAGCGACAGCGCCCTGGTAAACGCCCGCACCGGCGAAGCCGAGCGCATGGGCAAGCTGCTCTATGTGAAAGGCAAAAAGCAGACCGATACCACCGTGATCGGCGCGGGCGACATCGGCGCAGTGACCAAGCTGCCCGCCGCCCAGACCGGCGATACCCTGTGCGAGGCCGGCCGTGTGATCAAGCTGCCCGCCCCCGCATTCCCCACGCCCACTTTGTCCATGGCCATCCGTGTGGCCAAGAAGGGCGACGAGGGCAAGATCGGCGCGGCTCTGGCCCGCCTGATGGAAGAGGACCCCACCCTGACCTACCGTGTGGACACCGAGACCGGCCAGCAGATCATCAGCGGCCTGGGCGAGCAGCATCTGGACGTGGTGGTCGCCAAGCTGAAAGCAAAATTCGGCGTGGATGTGGAGCTCACCGTGCCCAGAGTGGGCTATCGTGAGTCCGTGCGCAAGAAGTGCAAGGCCCAGGGCCGTCACAAGAAGCAGACCGGCGGTCACGGCCAGTTCGGTGATGTGTGGATCGAGTTCGAGCCCTGCGACAGCGAGGAGCTGGTCTTCGAGGAGAAGGTATTCGGCGGCAGCGTGCCCAAGAACTACTTCCCCGCGGTGGAAAAGGGCCTGCGCCAGGCAGCCGAGCACGGTGTGCTGGCGGGCTACCCGGTGGTTGGCCTGAAGGCCACCCTGCTGGACGGCAGCTACCATCCGGTGGACTCCAGCGAAATGGCCTTCATCATGGCCGCCAAGCTGGCTTATAAGGCCGCTCTGCCCGAGGCTGGCCCCATGATCCTGGAGCCCGTGGGCACCCTGAAGGCCCATGTTCCCGCCGACAACACCGGCGACGTGATGGGCGACGTGACCAAGCGCCGCGGCCGCGTTCTGGGCATGAACCCGGACGAGGACGGCCTGCAGGAGGTCGTGGCCGAGGTACCCATGGCCGAGATGCAGGACTTCACCACCTTCATGCGTCAGCTGACCCAGGGCCGCGGCCACTTCACCCTGGAGTTTGCCCGCTACGAGCCTCTGCCCACCAACCTGGAGGGCAAGGTCATTGAGGAGGCCAAGAAGCTGCGCGGCAATACCGACGACGAGGAATAATTTCTCCGGCATCGGCATAACAATGGATTGAAAACGGGACCCGCGGAAGGGACAACTCCCTTTCCGCGGGCCCCGTTCCGTTTGCCAAAAAGCAGAAGGAATTTTTGGTCATTCAGCCAAAAAAAGGGGGTTCGGTTGACAAATGGCCCAGAACTCGTTATACTATCAAAATTAAATGGAAGCAAAGCGCGGTCCATTGTGAGTTGTGAACAAGCATACCCCCCTTGGGCACCGCCGGTACCACAGGTCCGGCAGGGCATTTGACGGCCGCGGCTTCCCACAGATTAAGGAGTAAACAGAACCATGAGCAATGTAAAAGAAGTTATTGTGACCGTCGCCGGCCTGAAGGCCCTGGAGGACGAGCTGGAGGAACTGAAGACCGTCCGCCGCAAGGACGTTGCGGAGAAGATCAAGGTGGCCCGCGGCTTCGGCGACCTGTCCGAGAACAGCGAGTACGACGAGGCCAAGAACGAGCAGGCCTTCATCGAGAGCCGCATCGCCCAGCTGGAGGCCATGCTGAAGAACGCCCGCGTGATCGATAACGACGAGCTGAACCTGGACACCGTTTCCGTGGGCACCCACGTGAAGATCGAGGACGAGGACGGCGAGGTTGAGGAGTACGACATCACCGGCTCCACCGAGGCGGACCCCCTGAACGGCAAGATCAGCGACGAGAGCCCCGTGGGCGCTGCTCTGATGGGCCAGAAGGTCGGCCAGACCGTGACCGTGACCCTGCCCAATGGCGGCACCATCGATTTCAAGATCCTGGAGATCAGCCGCGCTGCCATGTAATCGGCAAAAATCGCAAAAAAGAAGATCGTTTTCCGCAAAAAGAGGTGCCACGGCGCCTCTTTTTGTGCTATAATAAGGCAGTATGCCCGCCGTATGCGGGCCAAACTATCATATCCGCGCCAGCCGGCGCGTTTTTTGGAGGGAATAGCATGGAGCTGAACGAAAACAAGAACCCCAACCCCCAGCAGGATCAGGAGCTCAGCGAAAAGGCTTACAACGAGCTGGTCGCTGTGCGCCGCGACAAGCTGAAAGCCCTGCAGGAAGCGGGCAACGACCCCTTCCAAAAAACCAAATATCCGCAGGACGCTTTCGCCGCGGACATCAAAAAGGAATACGATTATCTGGCCGCTGAGGAAGAGACCGACCGCACCGTGTGCATGGCCGGCCGCATGATGAGCAAGCGCGTGATGGGCAAGGCCAGCTTTGCCGACCTGCGCGACGCCTCCGGCAACATCCAGCTGTACATTCGCCGCGATGTGATCGGCGAGGAGGAGTACGCCGGCTTCAAGAAGTTCGACATCGGTGATGTGATCGGCATCAAGGGCCAGGTGTTCCGCACCAAGATGGGCGAGATCAGCATCCGCTGCACCGATATGGTGCTGCTGGCCAAGAGCCTGCTGCCCCTGCCCGAGAAGTTCCACGGCCTGAAGGACCAGGAGCTGCGCTACCGCCAGCGTTATGTGGACCTGATCATGAATCCCGAGGTGCGCCGCACCTTCGAGATCCGTTCCCGTTTCATCCGCTTCATGCGCTCCTACCTGGATCAGCGCAACTACATGGAAGTGGAGACCCCGGTGCTGAATACCATCGCCGGCGGCGCGGCTGCCCGCCCCTTCATCACCCATCACAACACCCTGGATCTGGACATGTACATGCGCATCGCCACCGAGCTGCCCCTGAAGCGGCTGATCGTGGGCGGCATCGACCGGGTGTATGAGATCGGCCGCATCTTCCGCAACGAGGGCATGGACCCCAAGCACAACCCCGAGTTCACCACCGTGGAGCTGTACCAGGCCTACGCCGACTTCCACGATATGATGGACATCGCCGAGGGCATCCTGTCCGGCGCCGCCAAGGAGATCCTGGGCAGCTACCAGGTGAAGTGGCAGGGCGAGGACATCGACCTGACCCCCGGCTGGCGCCGCCTGACCATGGTGGACGCCGTGAAGGAGTACACCGGCGTGGACTTCGGCGCCATCACCGATGACGCCGAGGCTGTGGCTGCTGCCAAGGCCATTGGCGTGGAGCTGGCCGACACCGCCGACAAGACCTGGGGCAACGCCCTGTACGCCTGCTTCGACCAGAAGGTGGAGGAGCAGCTGATCCAGCCCACCTTCATCACCATGTACCCGGTGGAGGTCTCCCCGCTGACCAAGCGCAGTCCCGAAGATCCCCGCCTGACCGAGCGCTTCGAGCTGTTCATCTGCCACAGCGAGCTGGCCAACGCCTACTCCGAGCTGAACGATCCCATCGACCAGCGCGCCCGCTTCGAGAAGCAGCTGGAGCTGCGCGACCGGGGCGACGACGAGACCGAGATGATGGACGAGGACTTCCTGACCGCTCTGGAGTACGGCATGCCTCCCACGGGCGGCATGGGCATGGGCATCGACCGCTGCGTTATGATGCTCACCGGCTCCGACACCATCCGTGAGGTCATCCTGTTCCCCACCATGAAGCCGCTGGATGCGCCCAAGAAGCAGGAGAAGGCCGCCGTCAAGGCCCAGCCCGCTGCTGCTGTGGCTGAGCCTGCCGCTTCCGTGGCCGAGCCCATCGACTTCTCCAAGGTGGAGATCGAGCCTCTGTTTGCCGATATGGTGGACTTCGAGACCTTCTCCAAGTCCGACTTCCGCGCCGTGAAGGTGAAGGCCTGTGAGGCCGTGAAGAAGTCCAAGAAGCTGCTGAACTTCACTCTGGACGACGGTACCGGCACGGATCGCACGATTCTGAGCGGAATCCATGCCTACTACGAGCCCGAGGAGCTGGTGGGCAAGACCCTGATTGCCATCACCAACCTGCCTCCCCGTCCCATGATGGGCATCGAATCCTGCGGCATGCTGCTCTCCGCGATTCATACCGAGGAGGGCGAAGAAAAGCTGCATCTGCTGATGGTGGACGAGCACATCCCCGCGGGTGCCAAGCTGTATTAATTTCACCCAACTGAAATGACTGATAAGCCCCAACTTTTCGTTGAAGTTGGGGCTCATTTTGAACAAGGAAAGGAAGAACCATGAAGATCCTAGCTGTGGACTACGGCGATGCCCGCACCGGCCTTGCCATCAGCGATGCCAGCGAGCTGCTGGCCACCCCTCTGCCTCAGATCGAGGAAAAGAGCATGAACAAGGCGGCCGCCGCCATTCTGGAAGCCGCCCGCGCCCAGAAGGCTGAAATGATCGTGGTGGGCCTGCCTCGCAACATGGACGGCACCGAGGGCTCCCGCGCCCAGAAGACCCGCAAGATGGCGGCGATTCTGGAACGGGACGGCCAGCTGCCGGTGCGCTTCTGCGACGAGCGCCGCACCACCGTCACCGCCGCCGCCCAGCTAAGCGAGGTGGGCACCTTCGGCAAAAAGCGCAAGGAGATCCTGGACTCGGTGAGCGCCGCGGTCATTCTGGAAAGCTTTCTGGCCTGGCGCAAGCATCACCCGGAGGAGGCCTGAAGGCCGGGGGCTTCGTGAGAAAATCGTAAGATTTCCGCAAGCAAAAAGAAAAGCACATCCGCGCCCTGTTCTGGTAGGATAATACCGGAGCAGGGCGTTTTTTTGCGGGCGCTTGCGCCGGATGGAGGTTTGCCGTATCATAAAAGGCGAAACAATGAAGGAAAAAGGGGGACGGGCAGGAATGAGTGCGAAGATCCTGCTGGTGGATGACGAGGCCGCCATTGCGGACCTGGTGGAGGTCTATCTGAGCAACGAGGGCTACACGGTGTACAAATGCGAGAACGCGGCCCAGGCGCTGGAATGCGTGGCGGAGAAGCCGGTGGACCTGGCCATTCTGGATGTGATGCTGCCGGACCTGAGCGGCTTTGAGCTGTGCCGCCGCATCCGCAAAAAGCATCTGTGGCCCATCCTGATGCTCACCGCCCGGGTGGAGGATCTGGATAAGATCCAGGGCCTGATGCTGGGAGCGGACGACTACATCACCAAGCCATTTAACCCGCTGGAGCTGCTGGCTCGGGTCAAGACCCAGCTGCGCCGGTATACCCAGTACAACCAGTCCGCCCAGCCGGAAAAGAGCGGGGAATACGAGTTCAACGGCCTGTGCATCAGCGAGGTCACCCACAAGTGTACCCTGTATGGCGAGGAGCTGGCCCTTACGCCGCTGGAATTCTCGATTCTGTGGTACCTGTGCAGCCGCCGGGGGCAGGTGGTGCCCAGCGAGCAGCTGTTCCAGGAGGTGTGGGGCGAAAAGTACATCGACGGCAACAACACCGTGATGACCCACATTGCCCGGCTGCGGGAGAAGATGCACGAAAAGAGCCGTCAGCCGAAATTCATCAAAACTGTCTGGGGAGTGGGGTATACCATTGAGTGAACTGCGTAAAAACTGGGCCCACCGGCGCACCGCGTTGCGCTTCACCCTGCAGCTGGCGGTGATGCTGGCAGCGTTCTGGGCTTTGAGTTGGCTGCTGCGGGAACTGGCGACCTTTGTGTATTTCAGCCTGGACCTGGGCCGCTTCTGGTGGGTGTTTCTGTTCAAGGAGATTTTCAAGCATTTTATCCCGGCGCTGCAGGTGCTGTGGCTCGGGGTGGGCACGGTGCTCATTACCGGCTGGGTCTTCTGCAAGCCGCTGCGCTATCTGGACGAGGTGACCGAGGCCGCCGGCCGTCTGGCCCGCCCGGGGGAGGACCCCATCCGGCTGCGGCCCCAGCTGAAAACCGTGCAGGATCAGCTGAACCAGGCCCGGGAGCAGGGGCTGCGGGCCGCTGCGGCTTTGCGCCAGGAGGAGCAGCGAAAAAACGATCTGATCGTCTATCTGGCCCACGATCTGAAAACCCCGCTCACCAGCGTGATCGGCTATCTGAACCTGCTGGTGGATGAGCCGGACATCAGCCCGGCCACCCGGGCCCGCTACACCGGCATCGCGCTGGAAAAGGCCCTGCGGCTGGAGGAGCTGGTGAACGAGTTCTTCGAGATCACCCGGTTCAGCCTGAGCCATCTGGAGCTGGAGCTTTCCCGGGTGGACCTGTCGCTGATGCTGCGCCAGATGGTCAGCGAGTTCGCGCCGGAGCTGGCGGCAAAGCATCTGGACTGCCAGGCGGACCTGCCGGACGAGCTGCCGGTCCGCTGCGATCCGGCCAAGCTGGCCCGGGTGTTTGATAACCTGCTGCGCAACGCGGTGAGCTACAGCGACCCCGGCACCACCCTGCGGGTGCAGGGCAGGCTGGAGGGGGAGACGGTGGTGCTGCAGTTCGTGAATCAGGGCCGCACCATCCCGCCGGAAAAGCTGGCCCGCATCTTCGAAAAGTTCTTCCGGGCGGACGAATCCCGGGCCAGTGCCAGCGGCAATGCCGGGCTGGGCCTGGCCATCGCCAGGCAGATCGTGGAGCAGCACGGGGGCACCATCGCCGCCGCCAGCGCCGACGACCGGGTGGTGTTCACCCTGCGCCTGCCCCAAAACGGCCCTTCCAACTGATCGATATGGATTTGAACAAGAGTTCTGTGCGCTGCACAGGGCTCTTTTTTGGCCTTTTCCGAGCATTCTGCCCTTAAAAGAGCGGGGCAAAAACGCCTATAATACAAAAGTTAGCTTGCTAATTATTAGAATTCTAATGAATTGGAACGCCGAAAACAGGAAAGGGATCGCCACAATGGAACACAGCTTTCACTATCTGCCTTTAGCCAATCAGTCCATGGTGCACCGGCAGCTGCTGGCAAAACTGAAGGACACCGGCCTGACCCTGGGCCAGCCCAAGGTGCTGGACTATCTGCAGGACCACGACGGGGCCAATCAGGCCGAGATCGCCCGCGCCTGCCACATCGAGCCCGCCTCCCTCACCTCGGTTCTGAACCGGATGGAGGAGAAGGCACTGGTGGAGCGCCGTACCCAGCAGGGGGACCGGCGCAGCTTTGCGGTCTACCTCACCGAACAGGGCCATTCAATGGCGCTGCGGGTCCGGCAGGCCTTCGAGGAGCTGGAGGAGCAGGCCTTTGAGGGGGGGTGAGCGAAGCGGAGCGGGAGCAGCTTCTTGCGGTGTTCCGCCGCGTTTACGGCAATCTGAAAGAGGGGGAGCGTTAATTATCTTATGGAAAAAGCAAAGCGGTATCTGGTGTTTTTGTTCGGGCTGTTCATCAGCTCCTTTGGCGTGAGCCTTATCACCAAGGCAAATCTGGGCACCTCACCCATCTCGGCCATTCCCTACGTGCTCAGTCTGAACTTTCCCTTCACGCTGGGCCAGTTCACCATTGCATTCAGCCTGTTTCTGATCCTGCTGCAGCTGCTTATTCTGGGGCGGAACTTCAAGGCCGAGCACCTGCTGCAGATTCCCATCTCGGTGGCCTTCGGCTATTTCATCGACCTGACCATGGTCATGCTGGGGTTTGTGGCCCCCGGCAGCTACCCGGTCAAGCTGGTGGCCCTGATGATCGGCTGCGTGATTCTGGCCTTCGGTGTGTATCTGGAGGTCGTCGCCGACGTGGCCATGCTGCCCGGCGAGTCCTTTGTGCGTGCGGTCACCCAGACCTGGAAAACCGATTTCGGCACCACCAAGGTCTGCTTTGATGTGTCCATGACCGTGATTGCCGCGGTGATCTCGCTGGTGCTTGCCCACACGCTGTACGGCGTGCGCGAGGGTACCGTGATCGCGGCTCTGCTGGTGGGCTTCATCGCCCGTCTGTTCGGCCGCCTTCTGCCCTTTGTGCCCGACCTGCTGTTCGGCAAAAAAGAGGAGAGCGAAGCTGCCGCGGCGGTGGAGAACGGCCAGGGCGGTTGGGTGATCGCCATCGGCCGTCAGTACGGCAGCGGCGGACGGGTCATCGGCCAGAAGCTGGCGCAGCGTCTGGGCTACGAGTTCTACGACGATGCCATCGTGCAGATGGCCGCGGGCACCACCGGCTACACGCCACAGTTCGTGCGCCAGCGGGAAGAGAACATGACCAACAGCTTTTTGTATGACCTGGTGAACCAGATGTACGCCTACGCCCCGGAGGAGGAATCCCCCAAGGACAGCGTCTTCCTGGCGGAGAAGAAGGCCATTGAGGAGATCGCCGCTAAGGGTCGCTGTGTGATCGTGGGCCGCTGCGCGGACTATCTGCTGCGGGACGACCCCCACTGCCTGCGGGTCTGGCTGCATGCGGACAAGGCCCGGCGGGTAAAGCGAATCATGGAGCTGGAGCAGCTGGACGAGACGGCGGCAAAGACCCGCATCGCCCAGGAGGACCGGCGGCGGGCCACCAACTACCAGTACTACACCCGGCGGGTGTGGGGTCTGGGCAAAAACTACCACCTGACGCTGGACACCGGCCTGGGGGAGGAGTATGTGCAGACCTGCATCGAGGCCGCGCTGAAGGCCCTGGAGGCCGGGCAGAAGGCCACCGTATAAACACGAAAAACAGCACCGGCAGATGCGTTGCCGGTGCTGTTTTCATTTTGGAATCAGTGGGCGGGCTTGTCCACCTTTTCATTGTTGATTTTGGAATACATGATCTGCTGGCCGGAGTAAAGGCTGTACTGGCCGCTGAGCAGGTAGCTCACCGCACAGGCCAGCGCGAACAGCAGCATGGACTCGGCCCCGAACAGCTCCACTCCCAGCACGATGCTGGCGAAGGGGCAGTTGGTCACGGCGCAGAAGGTGGCCACCAGTGCCACCGCCGCCGCCAGGCCCGGGTCCAGCCCCAGCAGCGGCCCCACCAGGCAGCCGAAGGTGGAGCCCACAAAGAAGGTGGGCACGATCTCGCCGCCCCGGAAGCCGCAGCCCAGGGTGAGGGCGGTGAGCAGCAGTTTAAACAAAAAGGCCAGCGGATGGGCCAGCACGCCCTCGGTGATGGCCTGCTCGATCACCTGCATGCCCGCGCCGTTGTAATCCCGTGTGCCCAGCAGCAGGGTGCAGCCGATGATCAGCGCCGAGCCTGCCAGAATGCGCAGGTATTGATTGGGCAGCCAGGTCTGGTACAGATGGCTTGCGGTGTGCATCACGATGCACAGCAGCATGCCCACCAGCGCGCAGCCCACACCCAGAATCACCACCCGCCAGGAGTTGCCCCAGCCAAGGCCGCTGGCCTTGTGGATCACAAACTGCTCCGGCACCGCCCCCAGCGCCCGGGAAACGCCGTAGGCCACCAGGCTGGACATGGTGCAGGGCAGCAGCGCTGCGTGGTAGACCACGCCCACACTGATGACCTCAATGCTGAAGATGGTGGCGGTGAGAGGGGTGCCGAACAGGGCGCTGAACACCGCACTCATGCCGCACAGCACCATGAAATGCTGGCTGGGCTGGTTGAGCCGCAGCTTTTCCCCAAGCCAGCCGCCCATGCTGCCGCCGATCTGCAGGGCCGCGCCCTCACGCCCGGCACTGCCGCCCAGAAGATGGGTGATGAAGGTGGCGAAGATGATCAGCGGGGTCATGCGCAGCGGCGCGCGCTTACCGTTGCGGGCGCTCTCGATCACCTGGTTGGTGCCCCGCTCGGTGCTCATGCCGCACAGCTGATACACCGCCACAATGGCCAGGCCGCCCACCGGCAGCAGCCATAACAGCTCCGGGTGAGCCGCTCGCACCCGGTTGGCCCAGCTTACCATGTGGTAGAACACCGCGCCCACCGCGCCGCCCGCAAGGCCCATCAGCCCGGAGCAGATCATCCACATCAGAAAGGTCTCGCTGTAGGGGAACAGCCCCTCGGCAATGTTGGTCAGCGCATCTTTGCGCCGCAGATTCATGTTACCGCCTCCCACCGGCCTCCGCAAGGCCGTTTTTGTACATTGATACCGGCTCATATTATAGCAAATCCCCGGAAAAAATTGAAGCAAAAGCCCTTTTGTGCTATGATAGAAACCAGCGAAAACTGCAACAGGAAACGGAGCGTGACACCAATGAAACAGGGCTTTGAGAACAGCAGCCTTTCCCAGGAGGTCCTGGGCTTCCATTGCCCCCGCTGGGCCGAGCTGCCGGGCATCGCGCTGTATATGGATCAGGTCACCGGCTATATCAACGAGATTTTTGCCCCCATCGCCCCCCAGGAGCAGCAGATCACTCTGACCAAGGCGATGGTGAACAATTACGTGAAGCAGCGGGTGATGAGCCCGCCGGTGAACAAAAAATACGACCGGGCCCACATGGCCTATCTGGTGACCATCTGCGCTCTCAAGCAGGTGTTCAGCATCCCGGAGATCGGCAGCATGATCCGCGCCCAGATGGACCACTGCCCGGTGGAGCAGGCCTACGACTGCTTCTGTGAGGAGCTGGAGAGCGCGCTGCGGGCGGTGTTCCTGGGGCAGGCAGCCCCCACCCAGATCCGCAACGAGCAGGACCCGGCGGCCATCACCCTGCTGCGGGGCGCGGTGCAGGCCTATGCCAGCAAGGTGTATGTACAAAAGCGGCTGGCCTTCGCCGAGCAGGCCGGCGGGCAGGAATGAGGAGAAGAAGCCGGTGAAGATTGAGAGAGCACAGCTGATTTATTTTTCCGCCGCGGGAACCACCCGGACGGTGGGGCAGGCAGCGGCAAAAGGGACCGGCCTGCCGATGGAGGAATGGGATTGCACCCCGCAGCGGGCAAAAGCACCCTTTCAGCCGGACGAGCGGACCCTGACCATTCTGGCCGTGCCGTCTTTCGGCGGGCGGGTGCCCGCGCCGGTGGCAGAGAGGCTGGAGCAGATGAAGGGCTGTGGCCCGGCGGTGCTGCTGAGTGTTTACGGCGCGCGCGCCAGCGAGGATACGCTGGTTGAACTGTATGATCTGGCAGAGCGGGCAGGCTACCGTCCCATAGCGGCCGGGGAATTTGTGGCCCGGCATTCCATGGCCACCCGGATCGCAGCGGAGCGCCCGAATGGGGCGGACCTTTCCCAGGCTGCGGCGCTGGGAAAGCAGGCAGTGGAGCTGGCCCAGAATCTTCTGCCGGGGCAGGAACCGGGGCTGGAGCTGCCGGGCAATCGACCCTACCGGGACTTTGGCGGGGTACCGTTCCACCCGAAGGCGAATAGAAAATGTGTGGAATGCGGCCGCTGTGCCGACCAGTGCCCGGTGGAGGCAATTCCTGCCGGGAAGCCAAACAGGACCGACAGCAAGGTGTGCATCACCTGTATGCGCTGCGTGGCAGTGTGCCCTGTAAAAGCCAGAAGCCTCGGCAAGCTGCCGGAGCTGGCCGTTACGGCCAAACTGCGCAAGGTGTGCGACGATCACCGGGAAAACCGGATCTGGTTGGCCGGCCTTGAATAAAGAAAAACGAAAAAAGCCCGCGCCTGGACAATTCCAGGCGCGGGCCTTTTGCTTGCTTATGGGGGATTGGGAAATTACTCCTGGCTGAACTGGTCCTTGCCAACGCCGCACAGGGGGCACTCGAAATCCTCGGGAACATCGGCCCACAGGGTGCCAGGGGCGATGCCGCCGTCCTCGTAGCCCTCAGCCTCGTCGTAAACCCAGCCGCACACGTCACATACAAAACGGTTCATAATGAATACTCCTTTTCGCTCTATTTAGAAAGAAATGAATTTTTTGGGAGGGACCGTTTGGTCCGTGACTCTAGTATATGCGGCGGAACGGAAAAATCATGTTGCCACGGCAACAAAATTATGCCAGACTTAAAATCCGGCGGGCGGCGTCCGCAATGTATTCAGCCAGGGGCAGCTCGGGCAGGCCGCCGATCTGCACTCCGCACTTGCTCACCGGGATCAGTACCTTGCGGGCGGAGGAGTCCGCAACGGCCAGCGCCATGGCAGGGCTGCATTCGCCCATCATGCTGTTGGCCATCACGATGCCCATGGGTCCGGCGATCACATCCGCCCGGCGGGCGTTCACGATCACTGCGTTCTCTCCGGTGGCGCCCGCGGTGGCGCCTGCCTTCATCATGGCACCGGTGGCGGCGGCATTGGTGCCCACCGCCAGAATTTCGCCGGCGTAGCCGCCAGCACGCAGCTTTTCAATCAGGGCGCGGCCGAAGCCTCCGCCCTGGCCGTCGATCACAACGATTCTCATGCAATAACCTCGCTTTTTCTTGTTACAGCAGCGGCGCGAACAGGCGCAGGATCAGCTGCGCCACCCGCTTGGGCAGGGGCGTTTTATAGGTGTCCTCCAGGAACACCTCGTTGCTCACGCTCATGCATTCTTCCAGGTCGGCCCGCACATCCTGCACCATCTGCCCGCCGTAGAAGGCACAACAGTTTTCGAAATGCAGATACAGGCTGCGGTAGTCCATGTTGGCGCTGCCCACGATGGCGGTTTTGTCATCCGACACATACATCTTGGCGTGGATGAAGCCGGGGGTGTATTCAAAGATGCGCACGCCCGCCTCCAGCAGCACCCGGTAGTAGCTCTGGGTCACCCAGTACACATACCATTTGTCCGGAATGCCGGGGGTGATGATCCGCACATCCACACCGCTTTTGGCGATCAGGGTCAGGGTGGTGATCATCTCGTTGTCCACCACCAGATAGGGGGTGGCGATATACACGTAGTTGGTGGCCTGCTGCAGCACGTTAAAGTAGGCGTTTTCGGCCACATTCTCCTCGTCCAGCGGGCTGTCGCCGTAGGACTGCACAAAGCCCCGGGCGGTGTAGCGCAGGGTGGGGGCGTAGTCCTTCGGGTCACTCACGCTGCCGGTGGTGAAGTCCCACATTTCCAGAAACAGTGCGGTCAGCGATTGCACGCCGCTGCCCTTGAGCATCAGGCCGGTGTCCTTCCACATGCCGAAGCGCTTTTTTCGATTGATGTATTCGTCGGAAAAGTTCAGCCCGCCGGTGAAGCCCACGTTGCCGTCGATCACGGTGATCTTCCGGTGGTCCCGGTGGTTGAGCATGGTGTAGTCCGAGATCCGGCCGGACAGCCGGGGCGGTGCAAAGGGATAGCACTTGATGCCCTTGCGCCGCAAGAATTCATCGTAGTTTTCCGGCAGGGTGAACATGCAGCCGAAGGCGTCGAACAAAAGGCGCACATCCACACCCTCGGCGGCCTTCTGGGTGAGAATTTCCAGAGTCGTGTCCCACATGTAGCCGGGCTTGATGATGAAATACTCCATGAAGATGAAGTGCTTGGCGCCCTTCAGTTCCTCCAGAAAGCGGGGAAAGAAATCCTGGCCCCAGGCGTAATATTCGCTCTGGGTATCGCCATAAAGGGGAGCGCCTGCGCACTGGGACAGATAGGTGGCACTGCGGGCCAGGTTTTTGTCCTTCACCTGCAGGCGGCGCATGGGCTCCGGGTCCTGAGGCAGCGATCGGGTTCCCCGCTCGGTGATGGATTCCAGCCGCTTGGCGTGGCGGTTGCCGGTGTTCCGGTGGCCCCAGAACAGGTAGAACAGGGTACCGGTGGGCGGCATGACCAGAATCATGATCAGCCACATGATTTTATAGACCGGGTTGACCTTGTCCTTATCCAGCAGTGTGAGCACAGCCAGGGCGCTGAGCAGCATCAGAAACAGATAAAAATACGGGAAAAATCTGCCCAGCCCAACGGCGATGCCAACCACCAGAGTAATCTGCAGCAGCAGCAAGACCGCGAAGAAAAAGCTGCGGGACAACAGCCCACGGCCCAGTTTGTTGCGGGCTTTGCGTACCTTCTTCATTTCCATAATAATAAGCCTCCTGCATGAAAAAGGGAAAAAGGCAAACGAAAAAGCCTTTGGGGGATATTATATCACAGTTTTCCCACAAAATCGACGGAAAGACCCTGGGGAAACAAAAAGAGCGCACGGTGCTGCGTGCGCTCGGAATGAATTTATTCGGTCTGACTGGTGCTCTGTGCCGCGCTGGAGGTCTGGGAAGCGGAGGAGGAAGCCCCTTCGCTGCCGCTGGCGGGAGCCGGGTCCGCCGCGCCGTAGGTGCTGATGGTCACGCTGTTGAGCAGCACGTCCTCCACAGGCTTGCCGTTCTCGTCCACCTCGCTCTGGGCCAGGGTGTCTACCACATCCATGCCCTCGTAGATCTGGCCGAACACGGTGTCGGTGTAGTCCAGATAGGGCAGGCCGCCCGCCGTATCGTAGGCCTCGATCACCTCGGTGCGCACGCCCGCCTGTTCCATCTGGGTGCGCAGGCTGTCGTCCAGCTTTTCGGGCAGCGACTGCACAAAGTAGAACTGGCTCAGGCCGGAGACATTCTCATCCGGGCTGAAGGCGGCGCACAGTGCGCCGGAATAGTGGTGCAGCTGGTCCGAGATCTCCTTGGGGTAGGGGTTGTTGTTCCAGATGGTGGAGCCGGTGGTGCCGCTGCCGGAGGCATCGCCGCCCTGCACCACAAAGCCGGAAACGATCCGGTGGAAGCTGGTGCCGTTGTAGTAGCCCTCCTGGGCCAGACGGGTGAAGTTCTCCACCGCCATGGAGGCCTGGTCCGGATACAGCACGGCCCGCACCTCACCGGCGCTGGTGTTGAAGATGGCAATGGGGTCGCCCTCGGCGGGGGTCTGGAACTGAAGCTCCTCGCTTTCCACCTGGGGGCGTTTGATGGAGCTGCCCACAACTCCGCCGCCGCAGCCTGTGAGCAGGCCGGCGGCCAGAACGACGGCCGCTGCCAAAGCAATGAATCTGCGCAAGGAAGATGCCCTCCTGTAATTTTTTGATAGAAATAATACATATTATACCACAAAGCCGGGAAAAATAAAAACCAGCTGCTCCAAGTATTTTATAAAACTTTCACAGCGGGTTTTGTTGCGTTTTTCTATTGACGCAGGCAGCAAAAAAAGGTAAACTTTATCTAGCAGATCACACAGGCGAGGCCCGAGGGCCTGCCCGAAAAAGGAGAGCAAACATGGCTGAGAACAACACCCCTGTCACCGAGCAGGAAGAAGATTACACCCCCGACCTGGTGACCCTGGAGGACGAGGAACCACAAGGGCGTTCACTACATGGCACTGGTTCCCTACGTGGAGAACGAGGAAGAGCTGGAGGACGCCGAGCTGGACCTGATCCTGATGAAGGTCGGCCAGGACGCGGAGGGCGAATACCTGGATATCGTGGAAGACGACGAGGAGCTTTACGAGGTGAGCAACCTGTTCGAGAAGCGCCTGCGCGAATTCTTCGACATCGAGCAGTAAGCCTGCCGCCCAAACACGCTTAGCATCCTGCCTTGTGCGATTTGTTGCAGCTTTAAATAATCCTACTAATCAAATTCAGGGAGCCCGGAGTTGACCGCCGGACCGCAGACCTCCCGCCCCTCAAGGGGAGCACGGAAGAAGGGAGTGGAAAAGCGGCCACAGGGCACCCACCTGCCATCCGGTAGGTTTTGATTGGCTGCAGACGGCAAGGCGGGGCTATTTTAAAACAGAAGTGTCCCCGGTCCTTTCAAGGAACCGGGGGCTTTTTGTATTCCGCAGCAAAAGGAGGGAGGCCCCCATGGGAAAGGGCGATTACCACGGCGCAAGCCACATCTATGCCAGCCGTGCGGGCACCAGTCCCCGCGCCGAATACCGGGAGTTCGATTTTGAGCCCGGCCGTGAGGCGGAAAAGGACGAGCTGCTGCGCAAGGTGCGCCGCCCGGAGCTGACCATCCAGGCGGGTTATCTGCGTCGGCCTGCCCGGAAGACTGTTAACAAGAAATAAAAAATCGCCGCCCCAGCACAAAGCAGCGGGGCGGCGATTTTTTGCGGCGGAAAAGCCGGATCAGAAGCCCAGAGGTTCACCCACCAGCAGCACCTTGATGCGGCCGGGAATCCGCTGGTAGCGGTGGATGGTGGTGGTGCAGCAGATGCGGGCCGGGCTGTGGCAGTCGGCGCAGGTGCCGGTCACGGCGCAGGGGGTCTTGCAGTTCAGCCGGTCAGTGTTGGCGGGGGCGGCGATCTCCTTTACCCGGCGGGCGGCGGCGTGAATGTCCTTCACGATCTTGTTGCAGCCCACCACCAGCAGCACGTTCTTCGGGCCGAAGGTCATGGCGGCTACCCGGTTGGCGGTGCCGTCCACGTTGTACAGCTCACCGGCCTCGGTCACCGCGTTGGTGCTGGCCAGATACCAGTCGGCGCTGAACACCTGGCGGAACAGCGCGTCCAGCTCCTCGCCGGTCACCTTGCTTCGGTCCAGATACTGATAACGGCCGCTGGCCAGCAGGTCCATCACGCCGGTCTCGGCCAGGCTCACGCTGCCGCCGTTGGAAACCACGGCGCCCTCGGGGATCATCTGCTCCACAAAGGGGCGTACCTCGGCGGCGGTCTTCACATAGTAGGCCTCCATGTTGTTGGCGCGCAGGGCCTCCATAGTGCGCTGGATGCGGCGCTCGGTGTTTAAAATCACTGCTTCATGCATGAGAATTCCTCCTTCAACAGCTTGCTCAATGGGCTGGAATTGTTGTTTTTATTATAGCACATCTTTTGTTTTGCGGCGCTGTGTGAATCCCGGCGCACACAAAAGTTTTACAGGCAGCTGCCAGAGCCTGCCATTGCAGGAGCCGGGGCGGTTGTGCTACAATGGTTTAAAGCGGCAGCGCACAGGCGCTGCTGCGCCTTTTGTGATTTTACACCGGCGGTTGTGCCGGATGTTGAAGGAGTATGACTTGCATGGCCAAGCGTTTAAAGGCCGGTGATAAAATTCCGGCGTTTTCCTACGATACCCCTTACGAACCGCAGAAAAGCTTCTACGGCTTTTTGCAGGGGGACAAGCCGGTGGTGCTGGTGTTCCTGCCCAACTTCGGGCACCCCATCACCCGGCATTTTATCACCCAGTATCTGGAGACCATCTACGCGCTGCGCAGTGTCCGTTTGGCCTGCGTGGTACGCTCCCGGCCCGAGGCCATTGCCAAGGCCGCGCCCAGGGGCTCGCTGCCCTTTGAGCTGATCTGTGATGCGGAGGGCGCGCTGTACGATTACTTCCAGATTCCCCAGAAGCGCGGCATGCTGCGCTGCTATTCGCTGGAGGGCATGCGCATCATCAAGCAGGCTCGCCAGGAGGGGTATTCCCCGGCCAAAAACGAGTTGAATCAGCTGCCTCTTACTCTGGTGCTGAACGAAGACGGACAGGTGCTGTTTGCTCACTACGGCCACAGCATGACCGACCTCCCGGCGGATTGCTCGGCCATGGAGCGGGTGGCGCAGGAGCTGCCCCTGCCTGCAAAAGAGGCGGAACCACAGCCGGAAGTTTCGGATGCCTTCCCGCAGGAACAGCAGCCGCAGATCTTTGACGGCTTTGAACAGCCGGATCAGGGGGCACTCACCGAAGCGGAGCTGCTGGCCGCACTGGAGGAGAACAAAGCCTTTGAGGTGCAGCAGGCGGCACAGGGGGAGCAGTCCGCTGTTGCCTTCCATCGGCAGGAGGAAGCGACTCCTGTGGAGCAGCCCCAGCCCGCGCCTCAGGTGGACGAGCCCCAGCCGGAGCAGGCCTGGACCGCCGCGCCGGAAAGCAGCGTCTATCCGCCGCAGGAAGCGCTTCAGGAGCCACAGGAGCCCACCGAAGCACCCCAGGAGCCGGTGGAGCCGGTGCCCGCATCGGTCTGGCGGGGCAAGATGATCTATTCGCCGGATCATGTGCCGGTGAAGGTGGATTTTTCCGCCCTGGGCTTTGGCGGCGACAAGAACTGAACATACAAAAACCGGGCCGGAACGCATGGGCAATTGCCAGCATTCCGGCCCGGTTTTTTGTTTCAATTGCAAAAGAGACTGCTCACAAAAGCGCCGCACACAGCGAGATCAGCGGCGGCACCGCGGCCGAACAGACCACTCCGTTGAACACCGAAAGCACCACCGTTTCCTCGTCGGTGAAGCGGATCATCATCGAGAGGGTGGTGTCCTCACTGGTGGCGGCAGCGGGGGCGATGCAGGTGTAGTAGTTCAGGCGGCGGGAGATGGGCGGGATCACGAAAAAGGAGAAGATCTCCCGCATCAGGTTGCTCAGAAAGGCAATGCTGCCCAGCTGTGCTCCGGCCAGGTTGCCCACGGTCACACCGGCCAGGCTGTACCAGCCCAGACCGCTGGCCACCATGGTGCTTTGCCCCAGCGAAAAGCCAAGCAGCGGGGCACACACCGCGCCGCCCACCAGCGAACCAGCAATGATGCCGATGGGGATGAGGAATGCCGTGATGTGGTATTGCTTGATTTTTGCCCAGATGCCCT
The DNA here is from genome assembly GCF_017889395.1 of Allofournierella sp. Lineage (NCBI taxonomy): Bacteria > Bacillati > Bacillota > Clostridia > Eubacteriales > Oscillospiraceae > Allofournierella > Allofournierella sp. The sequence continues at coordinate 30,578 of NZ_JAGHKE010000021.1, forward strand.
CGTGCAGGCCGATGCTGATGCCCACCAGGAACATGAGCAGATACAGCACCAGGTCCGAGTGACCGGCGAGCAGGGTCAGCAGGGGAAGCTCCAGACCGGAAAGCCCGTAAAGAACGCCGCCCACCAGGGCGATCACTGCCAGAATCACCATAAGCCGGTCACCTCCGTTTGTTGCGCTTTTCCCGCCCGTTCATAAAACGGCAGGTGAGCAGGTAGACAAAAAGCACAGAAAAGGCCACCGGCACCAGGCAGAACACCAGGCTTTGCAGCCCCAGCTGGCCCAGCTCCTGCAAAAAGCCCGGCCGCTGCCCCAGCATAACGCCCATGCAGAAAATCAGCGCCAGAGTGCACACCACCTGCAGCCGCTCGCAAAGTTTTTTGTATTGTTTCGGGAAAAACCGGCTGCCCACCAGCACTCCCAGACACATGATCAGGATCACATCCACAAACGATCCCCTCCAGTTCGCGCAATATCTCCTTATTATAGCAAAAAAGCGCTGGGGTAGCAATGCACCCCAGCGGAGAAAAACGGCCTTATTGTGCAGGTTCGGCAGGTTGCTCGGAGATGGCGGGCTGTGCCTCTACGGGGAGGGGCAGCTCCACCACCGGGCCGGTGCGGAACATCTTGGAGGCCAGGAAGGGCAGGTACAGCACCGCCATTGCCGCCATGCCCAGCAGCACGCTGGTCCAGTCCAACACCTGATTCTGGATGGCGCTGGGGTCGGTGAACAGGGTGATGGCGTTGTTGTTGAAGAAGTGGATCAGCACCGGCGCCCAGATGCTTTTGGTCTTCATGTAGGCAAAGCCGAAGAAAACGCTGTAGCAGATGCAGAGTACGATCTGGTTCACTACGCTCAGACCCCAGGTGGCAGGGCTGTAGAAAAAGATGTTGATGGGCAGGTGCCACAGCCCCCAGGCCACGCCCAGCACCACAATGCCGCCCCGCAGGCCGAACCGCTTTTGCAGCAGAGGCTGTAAAAAGCCGCGCCAGCCGTACTCCTCCCCGAAAAAGGCGGTGTATACCAGCAGGAAGTTCAGCGGCATACTCACCAGCATGATGGTGAAATAGAGCGGGTCAACGGAAGTGGATTCTGCTTTTGCCAGAGTAGGGTCCACCAAAATCATCAGCCCGCTGAGCAGGACGATCCGGACAAAGTAGAGAACCGCAAACACCGCAAACACCGCAAATACCCAGCGGTTGAGCCGCATGCCCCAGGCGGTGCGGCGTGCCTTGCCGTCGAGAAAATAAAAGACCCAGCACAACACGCTGCCCACCATGATGACCCCGTTGCTTGCCGCCGCCCAGGGCAGGGCGGGGGCAATAGCGCTGGCAAGGGCGCACAGAGCCATGAGGACGGTCACCAGCAGGAAACAGATGTAAAATTTGCGGGGGATGGTTTTGTCCTCCCGGCGGGTGAGAAGAATGGCAAGGATAGCGCCGGCGGCAGGGTAGAACATCTGGGCCGAGGGAAAGGCCCTCACGTCGCTGCCTGCGTGGTAGGCAAGGCCCATGGGGATGCCCAACAGATAGGGCAGCACAAAAGCGACCAGTCCGAAGATAATCAGCTGCCGTTTTTCCACGGCGGTCCAGTTGGTTTTCATGACAGATTCCTCCTTTTCGTGTTTGAAGTCAACGGTTGGGTTTTACATGTTGCAGCCAGTAATTGCGCAGCTGATAGGTAAGGGTCTGCATCATCCACAGCCCGCCCAGCAGCACGAACCACAGGGCGTTGATGGACCAGGCGGAACCCACCATGAGAAGTACCACCATCACGATGGGGTAGAGCATGTTCATCACCTGGAAGGTGAAGTAGCTGCAATCGCCGATGGCCTTCTGCTCCGCCTCGTCGCAGCTGGCGTACCAGTCTTTGTGGAATTTGGTGTCGAACACGTTGCCCCGCTTTTCCGGGTAGAGTTTTTTGGTGGCCCCGATCACCAGGGCCTGCAGCGCGGTAAGCCAGACAAGTTGAAGAATCAGCAGCCCAAACCCGAAGCCGGCAAGCGGGATTGATTCGGACCGAATGGCCCGCCCGAAGGCCAGCCCTGCGGTCAGCATGAACCAGGGGAAGCCCAGGGTGGTCAGAATCAAGGCAAGGCAGAGCAGCCGGTTGGCCTTCTCATAAGCCTCGTCGTCCTCATCGGCACGGGCCATGGGTTTTTTCGCCGCCAGATACAGGGCGGTGGCCGCCGCAGACAGCAGCAGACCCAAAGTCATCAGTGGAACGCCTGCCCCGTAAAGTCCCTGGCTGAGGGTGGCGCTCAGTCTGGAAAGACCGTCGAAGCCTGACCCGATGAACATGCTGCATCCTGCGCCAAACAGACCACACACCACGAGGATGAGTGTGAATTTCACATAGACCCAGGTGTTTTTCTTTTCCGCTTTCGGTTTCATTGTTCTTCCTCCCCCGTCAGATAAAATACCTCTTCCACAGGCGTTTCAAACACCTGTGCGATGCGCAGCGCCAGCGTGATGGAGGGGTTGTAGTCCCCACGCTCGATCAGGCTGATGGTCTGGCGGGACGCCCCCACCAGCTGCCCCAGCTGCTGCTGATTCAGCGACCTGGCCGCGCGCAGCTCCTTGAGCCGGTTTCCCAGCGGCATAGGCTCAACCTCCTTTTGCGTTGCAAAGTATCTGTGTCAAAATGACAAGTATCTTTGTCATCATCAGTATAGCAATGACAAGGATCTTTGTCAACTGGTTTTGACAAAGATTTTTGGCATTTTTCCGGCAGGCGGAAACAGGACAAAAAAATCCCCCCGTCTGAATGACAGGGGGAAAAGTGATTATTGAATGTGAAATGCCCGCTGCACCCGGTAAACGATGTAGCGGAAGGTGTCTGCAATCAGCCAGAGCTCGATGAGGATGTAGTTGGGCAGGTTCTTCAGCCGGAACCTGGGCTTTTCCAGCTTGCCCATCACCTTCAGAGCCTCCTTGAAGCCCTGACCGTAGGCCGGGCCGAAGCCCCGCAGCCGGAACATGGCAGCTTTGAGCAGGTAACCCGCCGCCAGGGGCAGAAGGTTCAGAATAAACATCAGGATGGGCATGTTCTTATAAGGCAGAAGAATGCTGTTGCGCCCGCTCTGGATGCTCTTGAAGGGATTGTAGCGCACCGCACCGGTGGTGGCGCCGCAGATGTGGTAGCACTTGGCGGTGGGGCAGTAGACGTTTTTGTAGCCCAGGCTGTTGGCCCGCCAGCTGATGTCCACGTCCTCGTAGTAGGCAAAGAAGTTCTCGTCGAACAGGCCGATCTTGTCCAGAATGCTCTTGCGGTAGAGCGCCGCGCCGCCGCAGGCAGAGAACACCCGGCAGGGCTTTGCGTAACGGCTGGCCTTCATGCCGTCGCCCCGCTTGCAGGCAAAGCCCAGAATGGTCACGTAGTCGCCGGCGTCGTCCGCCAGCTCCCGCTCGAAGTGGCGGATCATCAGGCTGCTCACCGCGAAGATACGCTCGTCCGCTTCAGCGGCGCGAATCAGGTTTTCCAGCCAGTCCGGCTCGGCGAAGGCATCGTTGTTGAACAGAGCCACGAACTCGCCCTTTGCGGCCCGGATGCCCTGGTTCACCGCGTAGGAGAATCCGGTGTTATGGTCGTTTTCAATGAGGGTATAGTTTTTACGGCCCACATAGCTGCGGGCGATCTCCAGACTCTCGTCGGTGGAGGCGTTGTCGATCACGATCAGTTCAAAATCCTGCATGGTCTGGGCCCAGACGGATTCGATGGAATCCCGCAGCCAGCCGGCCCCGTTCAGGTTGGGGATCACCACAGTGGCTTTCATTGGCGAAAACCGCCTTTCTATCAGTTTTGGTCTATCTGCCATTATAACAAACTTTTGCCCGGCGGGCAATGCGGGCTTTTTCTCTTTAGCGCTTTATGATATGATGAGAAAAACAGCGATTTGAAAAAGGAAAGGGGGAAGCAAGCCATGAGCAGTGTATTCGGAATCACTGCGATCTTCAGTTGGCTGATGGTGCTGGTGAATCTGGCGCTGGTGG
>NZ_JAGHKE010000022.1:0-43529 GCF_017889395.1 Allofournierella sp.
TACAACAGCATCGGCATTCCGGTGGCGGCCGGTGTGTTCTATGGCCTTGGTCTGGTGCTGAACCCCATGATCGGGGCCGCCGCCATGAGCCTTTCCAGCGTGTGCGTGGTATCCAACGCGCTGCGGCTCAATTTCTTCAAAGCAAGCCGGGCGGAATCCGCCGCCCTGCCCAGTGAGGAGGCAACCCCTCACATTCCCGCGGCACAGCCGCCGAAAGGAGTTTTACACATGGAAAAGACGATTCACATTGAGGGCATGATGTGCCACCACTGCACTGCCCACGTGGAGAAAGCCCTGAATGCCATCGAGGGCGTTCAGGCCGTGGCTGATCTGGAGGGCAAGTGCGCCCGGGTGACCCTGAGCGCCGATGTGTCCAACGAGACCCTGGCCGCCGCCGTGACCGAGGCAGGCTACGAAGTGACCGGCATCGAATAAGCCCCGCAACGAACAGAAAAAGGCACGCAGCCCTTCAACCGGCTGCGTGCCTTTTTGTTTGCTCATAGTAAGATTAGTGGATCAGTCTTCCCGGACCAGCTCGATCACGCACTCGCAATGCCTGGTGCGGGGGAACAGGTCCGCGGGCTGGGCCCGCAGCGGGCGGTAGCCCCGGTCGGCCAGATACCGGCAGTCCCGGGCGGCGGTGGCCGGGTTGCAGCTTACCATCACGATGCGCCGGGGACCCATGGCAATCACCGCGTTCAGGGTCGCCTCGTCGCAGCCCTTGCGGGGCGGGTCCAGACAGACCACATCCGGCCGCAGGCCCTCGTCCGCCAGCTTTGCGGCGGCCTTGCCTGCGTCGGCGCAGAAGAAGCGGGCATTCTCCACGCCCATGGCGGCTGCGTTGAGCTTGGCACTCTCCACTGCCTCGGGAATGATCTCCACGCCGATCAGCTCTTTGCAGTCCGCCGCCATGGAAAGCCCGATGGTGCCCATGCCGCAGTAAAGGTCCAGCAGGGTGTCGCCGGGCTGAAGCTGGGCGAACTGGCGAGCCACGCCGTACAGCTGCTCGGCGGCGGGGGTGTTCACCTGATAGAAGGAGAGCGGACCCAGCCGCACCGGCACACCGCACAGGGTGTCTTCAATATAACCCGGTCCGCACAGAGGAATGTTCTCCAGACCGGTGATCACGTTGGTTTTCTGGCGGTTCACGTTCAGCACGATGCTGCGGATGGCGGGGAACTGTTCGGTGAGCGCCGTGCACAGCTCCTGCGCGTGGGGCAGCTTGCGGCCGTTCACCACCAGACAGACCAGAATCTCGCCGCTGTGCCAGCCCTTGCGCAGGAAAATATGGCGTACAAGGCCGGTGTGCTTTTCTTCCCGATAGGGGGCAATGCCGTGGGCTTCCATAAACTCGCACACAAAGGCGGCGATCTGATTCAGCTCAGCGGGCTGCAGCTTGCAGTCGGCGCAGGGCACGATGCGATGGGTGCGGCCCGCGTAGAAGCCTGCGATCACATGGCCCTCCGCATCCAGCCCCACCGGGAACTGGACTTTGTTGCGGTAGCGCTCCTCCAGCGGAGAGGACAAGATGGGCAGCACCGGGGTATCCAGCCCGCCGATGCGCCGGAAGGCATCCTCCACAAAGCTCTGCTTTGCCCGGGCCTCGGTCTCATAGTTCAGATGGCGGAAGCAGCAGCCGCCGCAGGGCTTGCATACCGGGCAATCCGGCTCGATGTGAGCGGGAGAGGGTTGCAACATCTCCTCCACAATGGCGAAGGAATAGCGGCCCAGGTCCTTCACGATGCGGGCGTTCAGCACATCACCGGGGGCGGTGGCAGGCACAAACACCGCCTTGCCCTCGTAATGGGCCACGCCGCTGCCGTCGCTGGAAAGGCTCTCGATGGTCAATGGGATGATGGAATTCTTGTGAATGGGCACAAAAACGCTCCTTTTTATTCGTCTTCAATGGTGGTGACCAGGCCGAAGGGGATGAAGAAGCGGCCGGTTTCGTCGGGCTGCAGCTCCAGGCCCTGGCCTGCAAACTGTTTGTCCAGGGCGTTCAGAGCAAGCTGTCCCGCCACCTGGGTAATCTGGTCAATGTCGTAGTAGGAGGCGGCCACGGCAACGCCGTCGTTCACCAGAGCCTGGGCCAGTTCGGGATTCTCGGCCACGGCGGCAATGCGCACCGGCGCATCGCCCTCCAGCCAGCCCAGCTGCTCAGCCAGGTCATACAGGAACCGGGCATCCCCGGCGGTGGTGCACAAAAGCAGCTCGGGTTTTTGCTGCCCGGCCAGCGCCTCAGCGGTGAAGGGCAGGGGGTCGTCGTTCTCGTCCAGGTATTTCAGCAGGTTGGAATAGACCCCATAATGCTCGCATTCCTGCAAAGCATAGTAGCTCAGCGCCTGGTGATAGGGGCCGATGTCGCTGAGATAAAGGCTGTACTGCAGCAGCAGGTCGCCGTTTGCATCCGCAATGGTACCATCACGGAAGCCCATGGCCATCTCCTCGCCCAGCAGCTCGCCGCCCAGCGCGGGATTGCTGCCCACATACCACAGCTTGTCGTAGTCCTCCATCTCCTGCAGCTGAGGGCTGCGGCCGACCACCACCAGTGGTACACTGTGGCGGCGGGCAAGGCGCAGCAGCGCCGGGTCCAGAATGTCCTCGTCCTCGCTTACGATCAGCACCTGCGCGCCCTGCTCGATCAGCTCCCGGGCGGCGGGCTCATAGCCGGCGGATTCATCCCCCAGAAGAAAACGAACTCCGTTTTCCGTAAAGCGATCCTCCAGCGCGTCCAGGTCCACGTAGGGCAGCTCCTTGGGCGAGTGCAGATAACCGATGGCGGGCTGGGGGTCAAAATAACCCACGCTGAACAGGTACAGAAGAACGCACAGCCCCAGGGCGGCGCAGACGGCAAACAGCTTGGCAAGGATAAGCGCGATTCGTTTCATTGGCAGGTCTCCTGAAAAGGTCAAGACTTTTCGATGCTGCTCAGATAGCGGCTGGGCGGCACACCCTTGGTCTTTTTAAAGACCCGGGAAAAATAGAACTGGTCGAAAAAGCCCACGGAAACGGCGATCTCGGCGATGGAAAGCTTGGAATCCCGAAGAAGATTGCAGGCCTCGCCGATGCGGTAGTTGGTTAAGTAATCGATGGGGCTCTGGCCCACATTGCTCATGAACACCCGGTACAGGTGGCTGCGGCTCACGCCCACCGCCTTGGCAATGTCGTCGATGCTGATGTCGTGGGAATAATTGAACTGGATGAACTTGATGGCCCCGTGCACATACTGGGAGCTGGTGTTGCTCACCCGGGGGTCGCATTCGTGGGCCTGCTTCATCAGGCAGGACAAAAACAGATACAGATGGCCCACCATGGCGGCCTCGTGGTGGGATTCCGGGCCGCGGCAGTCGTAGATGGAGCGCAAAGCCTGCTTCAGAGATTCCGATTCCCCGCAATGATACACCGGGGACTGATCGGTGAAGGGGGTCTGCTGTACCAGCTTGTTGGCAAACGCACCGTTGAAGCCCACCCAGTAGTATTCCCAGGGATCGTTGGCATCGGCACAGTAGCTCACCAGCTGGTTGGGTTTGACCAGAAACAGGTCGCCGGAGCCAAGGGTAAAGCTGCGGCCGTTCACGGTGTACTGGCCGTGGCCGCTCACCACCAGATGGATCAGATAATGGTCCCGCACGCCGGGACCCCAGGTGTGTGAGGGCGCACAGGACTGCAGCCCGCAGTTGAAGATGGACAGCTCCACATTGTCTGTGTAGTGCTGTTTGAAGGATTGTTTATAGGTTTCCGCCATAACGAGGGCACCTCCGCAAGGTATCAAAAAGAAAAAGGCGGCAGCCGGGGGGACACGCGGGGAAAGGCGCGGCCGATAAGCCGGTTCAGACGGATGCTTTTCCGGCGGGCTTCCGCATTGATACCCAGTATAACAGAAAATTCAACAAAAGTCCATAAAAAATGCCGCACCCCTGAAAAACAGGGGCACGGCATGAAAGATTGGTGCAAAAAACAGGGGGATCAGCCCACCGGCAGGACCTCAACGATCTTGAGTACCACGCTGGCTTCGCTTACGGATTCGTTGGCTTCCTGCAGCTGCGCCAGGACCTCGGCGTCCTCCTCCAGCTCCAGCTTGACCACGGCGCCGGAGTGACGGCCGGCCTTTTCCTCAGCGGTGGGGTCGGCAATGTCGTAGCTCATAATGGCGGTCTTCTCCCGCAGCACGTTGGCCTTGGTGGCGTTGTCGGCCCAGTTGAAGAAGATGTGGCTGTCATCGGCCACGCCGGGCACAAAGATGGCGATGTTGGGGGTGCCGTCTGCGTTCACGGTGGACACATTGCACAGGCCTTTGAACTGACCAATGGCCTCCAGCAGAGCGGCCTGACCCAGGTTGGTGTACAGGCCGGTGGTGGCGCTGGTGGTAGCGGCGGCATCGGCGGAAACCGAGGTCTCGCTGGCAACGGTCTCACTGGAAGCGCCCTCGGAAGAAGTGGTCTCGCTGGCAGCCTCACTGGTGGAAGTGCTGGTGGAGGTGGTGGAAGAAGTGGTCGCGGTGGAGCTGCTGCTCTGGCCGCAGGCGCAGAGGTTGAAGACCAGGGTCAGGGTGAGCAGTGCAATGGCAAGTTTTTTCATGGTGATACAGAATTCTCCTTTTTTGTTAAATCCGTTAAATGGATTACAGGCTGTTGGCAGCGTCGTAGGCAGTGCGGATGGCGTTGGAGATATCCGCCGCGCGCTCGCCGCAGTCGCCCACGGCGATCACCGGGATACCGGCAGCCTTCAGGGGCTCGGCGTCAAAGGCCACCGGGCGGGCGCCCACGGCCAGAACCACATAGTCGCAGGGGATGGTCACGGTGTTGCCGTCCTTATCCTCGCACAGGACGTGGTCAAGGGCGATCTGGCTGACCTTGTGGTTTACATACTGCTCCACGCCGTAGCGGGCGTAGTTCTCCATCAGAGTGGGCAGAATGGTGTTGCTCTCGCCGCTGGCGATCTTGTCCATCATCTCCACAACGCTTACCTTGCAGCCACGATCGGCCAGGTACTCGGCGGTCTCACAGCCTACCATGCCGCCGCCGATCACGGCCACCTTGCCGTAAACCTGCTGGGCGCCGGCCAGAACCTGCCAGGCATCGCATACGTTGGTGTTCTCCTTGCCGGGAATGGCAGGGGCAAAGCTGGAGGCACCCACAGCCAGAATTACAGCGTCCGGCTTTTCGGCCAGCACGTCCTCGGCGGTGACGGTCTTGCCCATGCGCAGGGTCACACCGGCGCTGGTGACCTGGTGAACCAGGTTGGCGGTGGCGCGGCGCATCTCCTCCTTGCGGGGAGGCACACAGGCGATGTTCAGCTGGCCGCCCAGCTGAGCGCTCTTCTCAAACAGAACCACATCGTGGCCCTTGGCAGCGGCCACACGGGCAGCCTCCATGCCGGCCACGCCGCCGCCGATCACGGCAACCTTCTTCTTGGTCTGGGCGGGGGTGATGGAGCGGGTCAGCTCGTAGCCGTTTTCGGCGTTCAGCACGCAGGACAGGAAGCTGCGGTTCTGGATGTTGTCGGTGCAGCCCTTGTTGCAGGAGATGCAGCGGCGGATGTCGCAGCCCTTACCGGCCTCCAGCTTGACCACCCAGTCGGGGTCGCACAGCAGAGGACGGCCCAGCGCAACGATGTCGGCCTTGCCGCTGTCCAGTGCGCGTTCGGCCATCTCGGGATCAATGATGCGGCCCACGCAGCTCACGGGAACGTTCACGGCCTGCTTTACCTGACCGGCGATATCCACAAAGAAGCCGTAGGGCTGCACGCCCATGGGAGGAATGGTGTCGGCCATGTTGCCGGTATGGTTGGCCTGGGCCACGTGCAGCATGTCCACGCCGGCCTCCTCCAGCAGCTTGGCAAAGTCCACGGCCTCGGCCAGGGGGATACCGCCCTTGCCGCGCTCGGGAGTGATGACAGAGAACTTGTAGTCAATGCCCATGCCCGGAACTGCCTGACGCAGAGCCTTTACCAGCATTACGGCAAAGCGGGTGCGGTTCTCAAAGCTGCCGCCGAACTTGTCGGTGCGGCGGTTCATCAGGGGGCTGCACAGACAGCCCACCAGCCGGTCGCCATGGACCTGTACGAAGTCGATGCCGGCCTTTTCGGCGCGAACAGCGCAGTCGCACATCTTCTGAATGATGTCCATCAGCTGCTCTTCGGTCACGTCGGTCACGTAATGCTCCATGTCATGGTGCATCTTCTGGCGCACGCCCATCATGTCCTTCTTCTGGAACAGCTCGATCAGGGCGTTTACGTCGTACTCCGGGTGGAAGATCTGCACGCCGATCTTGGCGCCGTAGGCGTGCACACTGTCCGCCAGGTCCTTGAAGCCGGCGATCTGGCCGTCGTGGAACAGGCGGGGAGTGGGGGAGAAGGAAGCCACGGGGCTCACGTCACCCAGTACGATGTAGGAAACGCCGCCCTTGGCCAGGCGGGTGTAGAAGGCTTTGCTCTGTTCGGTGATGCTGCCGTCACGGCCTTCGTAGCCGGTGGTCAGCGGGGGGAACATGATGCGGTTTTTCAGGGTGATATTGCCAACCTTGATGGGGGTGAGCAGTTCCATGATGCGATCTCCTTTCCGATCTCAAAAAGCAGCGGCGCGGGACTTCATCCCGCTTTCTAAGGCCATTATAAGCCCGGGGATTGTTAAAAATATATCTCGTTTCTTGATGTGAATTAGGCAAAACTTGATGAAAAAGCGCGCTTTTGATAAAATAAACAAAAGGATTGGGAGAAAAACTGGAGGGAATTTCCATGGAGGAGAGGTATCGGCTGAAGCAGTGGCCGCTGGAGAAAGGCGACGAAAAAGAGCTGGATGCACAAAGCGGCCAGCTGATCGTTCTGGTGAACAGCGGCAGTGGTCAGCTGCAATGGTCCGGCCGAAAAGCGGTCCTGGAGCCGGACAGCATCGCCCTGCTGCGGCCGGGTGCCACAGCCCGGGCCCGTGCGGGTGAGCGGGGGCTGGAGCTCTGGCAGCTTCGGCTGCAGCAGGGCCTTTTGGAGGAGATCTCCTGCCCGGGCTGCGATCTGGAAGCCTGCTTTTCGGTGGTACCTTTCCGGTGCGCAGTGGTCCGGCTGAATACCCAGAATGCCACCCTGCTGCGACGTCTGTATTCCATGCTGCAAAAGGAGACCGAACAGCCGGGGGCACTGGCCGGTGGGGTCTATCGCCGGGGGCTGGTGGAGCTTCTGGTGGCCGGAGTGCTGCGCTGCTGTGTGAACGAGGAGCGCAAGACCGCCCTGGTGGGACGCAAGCGGCTGGTGGTGGATGAGGTGTTCGCTTATATCAACGCTCATCTGGCTGAGCCGCTGCAGCTGAAGGACCTGGCCGCTCATTTTTATGTGAGCCCGGAGCATCTGGCCCGCCAGTTCAAGCAGCGCACCGGTCAGACCCTGCATCAATACATCATAAAAGCCCGGCTGAGCCGCTGCCGGGAGCTGCTGTGCAACGGAGTGCCGCTGTCGGCCATCTGGATGCAGTGCGGCTTTTCCGGCTACAGTGCCATGCTGCGCAGCTTTAAGCAGGAGTTTGGTGTGACCCCGGCGGAATATTACCGCCAGTGCTGCCAGCGTGCCCGGGAATACCCGGAGGAAGCCCTGCCGGAAACAAAGAAAAACGATACATAACAAAAATCCCCCGCGCAGACCACATCGGCCGCGCGGGGGATTGATTTTTAAAACAGCTCAGCAATTGGCACGCCGGTAGATTTCCAGGGCCTTTTCCCGGTTCAGAGGCAAAAAACTACCCAGCAGGAAGGTATCGCCCCGGGTGGCCTTGTCTGCCATTTGATAGAGCACCTCTTCCGGCTGCACGCCTATGCCCAATTCGGAAAAACAGGTGGGCATGTCCAGCGAACGGAAGAAATCCACGGTGCGCTGGATGGCTTGCTCCGCAGCTTTCTGGTCGTCTGGCTCAGTCACATTCCAGACCTGTCGGCCGAATCGGGCGAAGCGGGCGGGGTCCTGATGCAGGCAGTACCGGGCCCAGTGCCCCCATATTGCCGAAAGACTGGCTCCGTGCGCCACATCAAACCGACCGCTCAGCTCGTGGCCCAGCTTGTGGGGGGTAAAATCGACTGCAGCACCCAGCCCGGTGAGCCCATTGTGGGAAACGCTGCCGCACCACATCAGCTCACTCATGGCCTGGTAATCCTTGCTGTTTGCCAGCGCGGCGGGGCCGTTGGCGATCACCGTGCGCAGCAGCGCCTCGGCAAAGGCGTCGGTGAGCTGGTTGCCTTTGGCGGGGGTGAAGTACCGGTCCATGGTGTGCATCATAATGTCCACAATGCCGCAGGCGATCTGGTAGCGGGGAAGCGTGTAGGTGAGCTCCGGGTCCAGAATGGCAAAAAGCGGCCGGTTGAACGGTGTGCTCAGTCCCCGCTTTGTGCCGGTGGATTCATCGGTGAGTACGGCGGAATCGCTGGTCTCGCTTCCGGCGGCGGAAATGGTCAGCACCACACCCACCGGAAGGCTGGCGGTCACCTTCTGGCGGCCCAGCCAGAACTCCCAGATATCGGTGCGGGGGCAGGCCGCACCGTGGGCGATGGCCTTGGCAGTGTCGATCACGCTGCCGCCGCCCACCGCCAGGATCAGGTCGGCCCCGAATTCCACGGCCTGCTGCACACCCTGTCGGGCCAATCCCAGTCGGGGATTGGCCTGAACGCCGCCCAGCGTCATGCAGGCGATGCCCTCCCGGGCAAGATCCGCCAGAATCCGGTCTATCAGGCCGCTGCGCTTTGCGCTGCCGCCGCCGTATACCAGAAAGACCCGCTTTGCACCCGCCAGCCTGATCTGCTCTGCGGTCTGCGCCTCGGTCCCCTGGCCGAAAATCACGCGGGTGGGGATATGATAAACAAATGCCTGCATTGCCAAACGCTCCTCTCTGTGCGGGGTGGAATAGCCCCACTGCTGCTTTTATTCTACAAAAGGGGAAGGGGCTTTGCAAGAGAAAGGGAAACAGTGCTTTGGCCGGAGCATTGACAGAAAAATCAGGCAGCACTACAATGAAGGCAAGAGAGTTGCAAATCCAACAAAAGGAGCGCTTATGGAAGACATTCAAGTTCTGCAGTCGTCGCAGCTGTTCCAGAACATCCAGCCGGACCAGATCCGGAGCCTGCTGCATTGCCTGTGCGCGGTGGTGAATACGTATCAGAAAGGGGAGTTCATCTTGCATCGGGGTGAGCCTACCCGGCGAATGGGCATTGTGCTGGAGGGCACCGCGCATATCATCAAGGAGGACTTCTGGGGCAACCGGGTAATTCTGGGACAATCCGGCCCAGGGCAGCTGTTTGCGGAATCCTACGCCTGCCTGGGCAGTGAGAACCTTACGGTGAGCGTGGTGGCCTCCGCCACCACCCGGGTGATGTTTCTGGATGTGGGCCGTCTGTTTCAGACCTGCTCCACGGCCTGCGGCTTTCACACACAGATGATCCAGAATCTTACCCAGGTGCTGGCAGGCCGCAACCTGATGCTCACCCAGAAGGTGGAGCACATGGCCCAGAAAACCACCCGTGAAAAACTGCTGTCCTATCTTTCCGGCGAGGCGCAGCGGGCGGGCAGCGCCCGGTTTTCCATCCCCTATGACCGGCAGGAGCTGGCGGACTATCTGTCGGTGGACCGGAGCGCCATGTGCACCGAGCTGTCCAAGCTTCAGCGCCAGGGGATTCTGCGCTGCCGCAAAAAGGAGTTTGAACTGCTGGAGCTGCCCCGGGAATTCTGAGCCGGGCAAGGGAGAGGAAAGTTATGAAAAAAGAAGTGTTCAATCCGTATCTGCCCAGCTGGGAATATGTGCCGGACGGCGAACCTCGGGTGTTCGGCGGGCGGGTGTATCTGTATGGCTCCCATGACCGCTTCGGCGGGCCGCTGTTCTGCATGAACGACTATGTGTGCTGGTCCGCCCCGGAGGAGGACCTGAGCGACTGGCGGTTTGAGGGCGTGATCTACCGCAAGGACCAGGACCCCATGAACCCGGGCGGGCGGCGCTGCCTCTATGCGCCGGACGTGGTGCAGGGGCCGGACGGGCGGTATTATCTTTACTATGCCTTCGACTTTATGGGCCGCATCGGGGTAGCCGTGTGCGACGAACCGGCGGGCGCGTTTCAATTTTACGGCCATGTGGCCTTTCCGGATGGGCACCTCTGGGGCGAGCGGTCCGGGGAGCCCTTCCCCTTTGACCCGGGCGTGCTGGTGGATGACGACGGCCGGGTCTACCTGTATTCCGGGTTTGCCACCCGCATCCCGGCGCCGGTCACCGGCTTTCGCCAGCTGGAAAATCCCGGCGGCGTGGCGGTGGAGCTGGAGTCGGACATGCGCACCATCCGGCAGGGGCCGCGGCTGCTGTTTCCCCGTAAGGGGCTGCCCGGTGCCTTTGAAAACCACGCCTTCTTTGAGGCCAGTTCCATCCGCAAGGTGGACGGCCGCTATTGCTTTATCTATTCCTCCGAGCACAATCACGAGCTCTGCTACGCCATGGCGGACCATCCCTTCGGACCGTTTACCTTCGGCGGAACGCTGGTGGACATCGGCGATGTATTCCTGCCAGGTCGCCCCGGCGAGGAACAGGCGGTCAACTATCTGGGCAACACCCACGGCAGCATCGTCTGCATCCGTGGGCAGTGGTATGTGTTCTATCATCGGCAGACCAACCGGCATTCCTATTCCCGCCAGGCCTGTGCCGAGCCGCTTCGCCGCAGGCCGGACGGCGGCTTTTTCCAGGCGCCCCTCAGCAGCACCGGCCTGCGGATAGAGCCCCTGCCGGATCGGGGCAGCTATGAGGCCCGAATTGCCTGCCATCTGCGCAGTGCCAAAGGTGCGGCCCGGTATGACATCCGCCTGCCCCGGCTCCGGCTGGCGGCGCACCCCTATTTCACTCAGACCGGCGCGGACCGGGAAGAGCGGCCGGACCAGTACATCGCCAACATGCGCAGCGGCAGCAGCGCGGGCTTTTTGTCCTTTGCCTTCACCGGCGAGGAGAGGAGGATTACCCTGCAACTGCGTGGCCGGGGGCGGGGCGTGATGCGGGTTTCCCACCGGGAGGATGGCGGTCAGCCGCTGGCGGTGATCCCGATCCCTGAGGACAAATCCCTGCTGCATCCGGCAAGGCTCTGCCCAAAGGCCGGAGTACGACCGCTGTATTTTGTGTTCCGTGGTATGGACGCGGTGGATTTTATCGGGTTTTCTCTGGAATGAGAGCTTGGGCAAAGGGTAAAAAAACAGAGTCGGATTTTGTGGAATCTGAATATTGTGCGCGGCTTTTCGGACCGGTACACTTAAAGCAGGATAAAGCCGCAAAAGCTGCCGAACGGTTCCGTGACAGGTTGCGAAAAATGCTTCGGCAAGGTTTGGAATATATGGCAAATGGCGCAACAAGAGCCGAAAGGAGATGCAAGCCATGAAATTCTTTATTGATACTGCCAACGTGGACGAAATCCGCAAAGCCAACGAGATGGGCGTGATCGCCGGTGTGACCACCAATCCCAGCCTGATCGCCAAGGAGGGCCGGGATTACGCCGAAACACTGAAGGAGATTGCCGCCATTGTGGACGGGCCCATCTCCGGTGAGGTGAAGGCCACCACCGAGGATGCCGAGGGCATGATTGCCGAGGGCCGGGCTATTGCGGCCATGCATCCCAACATGGTGGTGAAGATCCCCATGACAACCGAAGGCCTGAAGGCCATCAAGACATTGAGTGCCGAGGGCATCAAGACCAACTGCACCCTGATCTTCAGCGCGAACCAGGCGCTGCTGGCCGCCCGCGCAGGTGCCACCTATGTGTCGCCCTTCCTGGGCCGTCTGGACGACATCAGCCAGCCCGGCATTGATCTGATCCGGATGATCTGCCGGATGTTCGCCGACTATCCGGACATCAACTGCCAGATCATTGCCGCCAGCGTGCGCAACCCCATCCACGTGACCGACTGCGCTCTGGCCGGGGCGGACATTGCCACCGTGCCCTATAAGGTGATTGAGCAGATGACAAAGCATCCCCTCACCGATCAGGGCATCGAGAAGTTCAAAAAGGATTACCTGGCGGTGTTCGGTCAGTAATTCCAAAAAGTAAAAAAGCCGCGGGCGCGATCCTTTCAGGGGCTGCACACGCGGCTTTTTCGTGCCTGTGAAGGGGTGTTTTACAAAATTTTCATTGCATTGCGGGCAGCATTCGGTATAATAAGGCACGAACCACACGAAAATGAGGGGCAAAGGAGAAGCCATGAAACAGATGATAAAAAGAGGCCTGAGCGCCCTGAGTGCCGTGCTGCTGGCAGTCTGTATGCTCGTGCCGGTCCATGCGGCCGAAATCACTTCGCTGGCCGGGGCGCTGGACCAGACTGCCCGCCTGCAGCAGCTGGCGGAGGAATATGCCGCCGGCCAGCAGAGCGAAAGCGATCCGCTGATGCTCACGATCAACTACATACGCACCCAGCGCTACGCGGATGCCAGCTGGGATATGATTCTGGGCGCGCCCAGTGAGGAGTTTGCCCAATTTGTGGCCGGGCAGGACTCGGAACTGGAGCAGCTGCAAACGCTGGAAAACGTACAGATACCGGCCACTAGTGAGCCGGTGGACTTTGTGCATCTGGTGGCGGGCATCGGGGCCACCTACAAGCGGATGCCGGTGGTGTGTACCTGGGGCGGCGACTGCATCCAGCTGGCGGGCAGCATCCAGGGAACCGGCGCGGACGAGGAGGGCTGCATCCAGCAGCTGAAGCCCTACTTTGTCTGCGAGGACGAGAACGCAAGCCTGATGCCGCAGAGCGACTGGCTGGCAGATCTGGACGGAGTGAACATTGGAATCACACTGAGCAGCGGCAGCGATCTGTCCGAAGCCATCGGGCAGTATTATCAGGACATTACCGATGAGGAGCGTGCCCAGCAGTTTGTGCTGGCTCAGTTCGGGGAGGCGGATACCGGTGACCGGGAGGCCTTCCGCCAGCAGGTGAAGGATAAATTTTTCGCGGATTCCGGTGTTCAG
Source organism: Allofournierella sp. (assembly GCF_017889395.1). Taxonomy (NCBI): domain Bacteria; kingdom Bacillati; phylum Bacillota; class Clostridia; order Eubacteriales; family Oscillospiraceae; genus Allofournierella; species Allofournierella sp. Next base: position 12,954 of record NZ_JAGHKE010000022.1, read on the forward strand.
CTGCTCCTGCTCAGTCAGAAACAGATGACGCTGGACGAGGAGCGGAACATCGTTGCGGTGGATTCCATGGATGCACCGCTGAATGCAGTGTGCAGCCTGACCGCTGATACACTGGCTGATATGTTGGGCGGCGCGAAGGTGACCGAAGCTCCGGCACAGACGAGTGAATCGCAGGCCGGCCAGACGGAGAGCGGCGAGCAGCCCACCCAGCCGGAGCCCGCCCAGTCCACTGCCCCGGTTCTGGGGCAAAGCTCGCTGGCACAGACCATGCAGAAGCATGCTTGGCTGCCCTGGGCCCTGGGCGGTGTGGTGCTGTTCTGTCTGCTGGTGCTGGTTGCATTGTCCCGCAAAGGCCGCTGAGCCGGGCATTTCGCGGATCTTTCGCAGTGTGCTCACATTCTGTTCAAATTCAACTGGTATAGTAAAACCATGGTCAAAGCAGTCAAGGCTTTGGTGATAAAGTTACCGCAGCCGACAGATGAATCTGCTACCATGTGGATAGGAAATTCGATCGATGGATTTTCCCAGAAGAAACTGACAAAGGAGAGCACCACAATGATCCAATCGTTTTTGCAGCAGGCCCTGGTTCGGCTCGGCCCCTCGGTACAGGTGCTGGCCTGGCTGGAACAACTGCCTTTTATCCCCCAGTGGCTGCGCCCGGTTCGGGCCCGTGCGCGCCGCTGAGCGGTCAAACATTCTGACAAAAGAAAAGCTCCGCTTCCGCAAGCCCTGAAATCCAGGGTGCGGGAGCGGAGTTTTTTGCTGCTTACAGCTGGCTGACGATGGGAAGACGCTTCCAAACCTGCCACCAGTCGGGGCGGACCGGCCGGTTCGGGTCCGGCTCAAACTCGATCACATGCTTTTCGTAGGCATTTATCACGGTGGTGCTGCCCTTCTGGCAGCAGCGGGGAAGATTGGAATTGTAGCTCATGTGTACATGGCCGTGCACGAAATAACTGGGGGAATATTCCTCCAGCAGGTGGTTGAAGCACTCGAAGCCCCGATGGGGCAGGTCTTCCCCATCGTTCAGATCCCGCGCGGGTGCATGAGTGACCAGAATATCAAAGCCCTTGTAGCTTTTCAGCTTGCGGCGAAGCCGCCGGATGCGATTGGCCATCTGCCGCTCGGTGTACTGGAAGGGCCCCTCCTTATAACGGAAGGAGCCGCCCAGCCCCAGAACACGGATTCCGCGGTATTCAAAAATATCATCCTCAATGCAGATGCAGCCCTCCGGCGGATCGTGCAGATAACGAGTATCGTGGTTGCCGTGTACATAAAGCAGAGGGGCAGAGGTAAAGGTGGCCAGCAGGGTCAGATAATGGGGGTTCAGATCCCCGCAGGAGATGATAAGATCATAGCCGCGGATCTTGTCCGGGCTGAAAAAATCCCACAGATACTTTGATTCTTCATCCGCCAGCAGCAAAATTTTCATGTTTGACTTCTCCTCGCCGAGCCTGTATTACAGGATCTTGGTGGTTGATTCGTCCTTGTGAACGCCGATCAGAGAAACCAACGGTTTGGCTTCATCGATCAGTTCGTCGAAGCGGGGGATGCGGCCGATCACGTTGCTGGCCAGCCAGTCCATAGTGATGACCTGCTCCGCGGTGAGGCGGCTGTGGTCTTCGGGCATCACCACATGGCCATCCTGGGCATAAAGCACACCCGCAAAGGGATCGAAATCCCGGCTGCAGACCGCCTGGCGCAGCAGATTGACCAGGCGCTGAGTCTCGACGGGCAGGCTGCGGGAGCACAGCACATCAATCACGCCGGCATCCATACCCCACCAGTAGTTCAGCGCACGCTCACCGCTGTTGCCGGCGGACCAGCCGCCGTTCATGATGGACTGCACGATGCGCACATAAAATTCGCCCCAGTTCCAGAAGGGCATTGCATAATTGCAGATGTGGTCCCCCTCCAGCCGGTAGAGGCCGAACTTCCAGGGGGGCTGCTGGGGAGCCCGGTTATCCAGGTCCGAGATCAGAGTCACGCCGTTTTCTGCGAAACGGGCGGCGATGTCCACGTTCTTTTCCGAGGTCCACTCCAGATATACCTTTGCCCGGGGATTGGTCATCTGTGCGCCCAGAGCAAAGGCGTTGATAGCCGCAATCATGCCGTAGGTGGGGTAGGTGGCCACATAGCCGATCTTGTTGTCATCCGCCAATGCGCCTGCGATGGCACCCAGCAGGAACTTGGCCTCGTGGATGCGGCCGTAATAGGTGCGGATGGACGGGTGCGACATATTCAGTGAACAGTTGATGATCTTCACTTCCGGGTGAGCCAGCGAGGCCTTCAGGCTGGCGTTGATCAGCTTGGGTGTGGTGGTGAAAATCACATCGCAGCCATCGGCCACAGCCTTCTCCAGCACCTCGTCACCGTTTGTTTCCGGCTGTACATGATCGTAGCACAAGGTGGTCACCCGGCCACCGAAGTGTTCCTCCAGCTCGCCGCGGCCAAAATCGTGGGCGTAGGTCCAGGGGGAGGTGTCGGCGCTCTTCTCGTACACAAAGCCCACCTTCAGGCTGGGAGCCTGGAAGGCGATGGGGTTGTGCAGCCGGGAGAACAGGCCGGTGTTCTGGGGCGGCAGCGCAGGCTCCATGGAAAGCTCCACCGCATCCGGGCGGGTCAGCACCAGGATTTCGCTCCAGGCCCGTTCCACTGCCTGCTGCAGCTCCGGCATGCTCATGCCGCACAGCTGCCGGTAGGGGTAGACCCCCATCACGGCCAGCAGGCCGTCGGCGGGGGTAATGGGCAGTCGGTCGCCGCCGCGCTGCATGAACACCGAGCGGAACCGGTAATACATCGAGGAGAGCATGCTCTTGTCGTCATCGCTCCAGCGCTCGCCGGGGGCTTTGCCCGCCGCGGCCACGAACTTGGCGAAGCGGCCCTCCTCAGTGAACCAGAGCAGATTGATCTGGGTCAGCTTGTAGAAATCCAGGAACTCATAGTAGATGTTGACTTCCTTGGAGCCGTTGCGCTTGGGAATGTAGCGGGTCACGGTGCCGGGAATGCTGGCTGCGCCGAAGTATTTCATCACCGATACCCGCTTGTTGCCCTCCACCACGTAGAAGCGGTTCAGAAACTCCACTGCCTCGATGGGGTCACGGATGCCTTCCTCCATCTGGGAATCGCACAGGGCGCTCCACTTGGTTGCAAACTCGGTGCGCTCGCCCAGAAGGGGCATGAAGTTCCGGGCAAAGGCGGTTTTGCGCCCCTCGGTCTTGGTGCCCACGATGGAATCCAGGGGGATGTTCACCACGCCCAGAGGCTGGGTGCCGTCCAGCTCGCTGTTTTCCAGAATATCATCCAGCACCTGCAGATAAGGGTACTGCCCCTTGGAAACGCAGGCCCGGAAGTTTCGCTGGCCCATTTTTTGGGCCTTTTTGTAATCTTCAATTGCCAAAGTAAGATCCCTCCTTAATAATAAGAAGCTGAATCGCAGAGCCGCCGTTACGGCCCCACTTTATGGTAAAGCATGTTCGTTCAAATTACAATACCCGGCTCGTCTCAATTTTCCGGCTGAGCTGCCATGGGCGGGAATCGCAGCTTGGTCAGACACAGGGCAAACAGGATCGAGCTGATGGTCCAGGTGATGGGGTAGGCCCAGTAGACCATATGAATGTCCGGGATCAGGCGAACCGCAATGGTGATGTAGCAGATGCGCAGCACGCACCAGATGCTCAGCATGATGGTCATGGGAATAATGGGCCGGCCCATGCCCCGAAGAATACCCGCGCAGCAGTGAGAGAAGGCAAGCAGGAAGTAGAACAGCGCCACGGTGTGCGCATCCGCCACGCCGTAGGCCACCACCTGAGGCTCATTGTTGAAGGCACCGATCAGCTGGGGCGAGAAGGTGAAGATGACCAGGCCGATGCATTCGGCCAGCAGCGGGCTGCAGATTAGGCCGAAGCGCATGCCCTGCTTGACACGGTCAAAGCGGCCCGCACCGATGTTCTGGCTCACGAAGGTGGAAAGTGCCAGTGCAAAGCAGGTTACCGGCAGGAAGGCAAAGCCCTCCACCCGGCTGTAGGCGGCGCAGCCCGCCATGGCGGCGGAACCGAAGGCATTGATGTTGGACTGCACGATCACATTGGCCAGCGAGATCACCGAGTTCTGTACGCCGGAGGGAACGCCCAGAGTGAGCACCTGGCGCAGCATGTCCGCCCGGAAGCCCACCTCCTTCCAGGTGATGCGGTAGGGTGCCTGCACCACCGTCAGCTTGCGGAAGGCAAGGAAGGCGCAGAGGGTCTGGCTGATGATGGTGGCCAGGGCGGCACTTTCCACCCCGCGGCCCATGCCGGCCACGAACACCAGGTCCAGCACCACATTGGTGATGGAGGCGATGATCAGATATTTCATGGGGCTGCGGCTGTCGCCTACCGACTGCAGAATGCTGGCGCCCATGTTGTACATGACCACCGACAGCGAGCCCATGAAGTAGACCCGGAAATACAGCACGGACTGAGGCAGCACATCAGAGGGGGTGCCCATCCAGCGCAGGATCTGGGGTGTGAAGAGGATACCCAGAATCGAGAGCAGCACACCGGCAACCAGGCCCAGCGCCACGGTGGTATGTACCGCCTGCTTCAGGGTCTTGTGGTCCTGCGCACCGTAAAGCCGGGCCACAAGAACGCCCGCGCCCAGTGAAACACCGTTGATGAAGCCGATCATCAGCATGATCAGGCTGGCGGAGGAGCCCACCGCCGCCAGCGCCTGCTCGCCGATGAAGTTGCCCACGATCAGTGAGTCCACCGCGTTGTACAGCTGCTGGAACAGATTGCTGAAGAAAATGGGCACCGCGAACAGCAGAATCTTTTTGGGAACGCTGCCCACTGTCAGAAGATTTTGATCGTTTGTCATAATGTAGACACTTCGCTTTCGCATCGCGCACAAAAAACGGCCCATGGGCACAAAGTGCACCCGGAAGGACCGCGAAACAGGCGTGACAATATATTTTCAATTCTATCATACCATCTGCACGGGGGAATGCGCAAGATGGTGCTGTGCTATTGGAGCAGAGCGGTAAAGCGGCGTTGCAGCCATGACCGGGCGCTGGTATAATAGCAGAGAATCGCCGGGGAAATTTTTCCGGCTAGTGGTAAGGAGGAAACAGAATGTATTCATCCAAGCAGATGATTGTAATGCGCCGGGATCTGAAGATGCGCAAGGGCAAGATCGCCGCTCAGGCGGGCCATGCCAGCGTCACCGCCACCCTGATGGCCCTGCAGAAGGAGGGCCGCCTGGGCCAGGTGCAGGTGGCCGATGGCTGGGTGGGTCTGGCTGCAAGCGAACAGCAGGCCACCCCCCCTGAGCGAGTGGTTCGACAAGGGAGTGGCCAAGATCTGTGTGTATGTGGATTCCGAGGAGGAACTGTTGCGGCTGCACGAAAAGGCACAGGCCGCCGGGGTCATCAGCGCCCTGATTCAGGACGCGGGCATGACTGAATTTCACGGCGAGCCCACCTATACCTGCCTGGCGCTGGAGCCGCTGGCGGCGGAGAAGGCCGACGAATTCACCGGCGGCCTGCCGCTGTATTGAACCGCCACACTCAGAATTTCAGAGCCGCAATGCGGTCGAAGGCTTCGCCCAGCTTTTCCTCGCTGGTGGTGCAGGCGATGCGCACATAGCCCTCGCCCGCCGCGCCGAAGGCCACGCCGGGCACCATGGCCACATGGGCTTCCTTCACGCACTTCTGGCAGAAGGCGATGGAGTCCAGACCGGTCTGTTTGATGTTCATGAACAGGTAGAAGGTGCCCTGGGGCTCGCGCACCGAAAGCTTCGGGATGGCGTTGATGCGCTCAGCGGTGTAGAACACCCGGCGGCGGTATTCACCGGTGTATTTGTCGCCGATCTCGCTGCGCAGCCGCAGCGCGTGGATGGCCGCCCGCTGGGAGACCGAGGGCGCCGAGTAGACCATGTTCTCGTTGATGCGCTTGATGGTGTCGATCACCGCAGGCTCGGCAATGATGGAACCCACGCGCCAGCCGGTCATGATGTAGTTCTTGGAGAAGCTGTTCAGGGTGATGCTGCGCTGCGCCATGCCGGGCAGGCCACGGAAGGGGCGGAAGGGCTCCTCGAACATGTAATCGGTGTAGATTTCGTCCAGAATCACCACCAGGTCGAACTCCTCAGCCACCTGGGCCAGGGTCTGGTAGGTCTGCAGGTCGTAGGCCGCACCGGTGGGGTTGCAGGGATTGTTCACGATCATGGCCTTGGTGCGGGGGGTAATGGCCGCACGCAGCCGCTGGGCGTTGATGGCAAAGCCCTCCTCTTCCAGGCAGGGCACCTCCACGGCAACGCCGCCGGTCAGCTCCACCTGTTCCTTGTAAGGGGAAAAGTAGGGCGCGAAGAGGATCACCTCGTCGCCCGGGTCCAGAATGCTCATGAGCGCCAGCTCCATGCCGAAGCAGCTGGAGGCGGAGATGAACACCTGTTCCCGCGCCAGGTCCATATTGTGGGCAGTTTTATAATAAGTACGGATCTCGTCGATCAGCTCCGGGTCACCCTGGGGCGAGGTGTAGTGGGTATGCCCGGCCAGGGCATCCTCCATGGCGGCGCGGATGATCCGCTCGTCGGTGGTGAAATCGGTGTCGCCGATGCTCAGGTCGATCAGGTCGCTGTATGCGCCCTTCTCGGCGGCTGCGCTGGCCATCACGCTGTCCTGCGCGGTCTGGAAGCGGCGGGCGATGTAATTCCTCATGGCAATGCTCTCCTTTTTTCCAAAACATTCTTTTTTATCATAGCACATCAGCACGCAAAAGGGCAGTGCTCTTTTGCACAAATCAGTGTATGAAAATCTGCATTTTGTGAATAAACAAACACAAAAGCAGGGCGGGCCTTGCGTTCTGCAGAAAGCAGAGCGTAAAATAGAAGGCGGCGGGCATAAGGCCCTGTCTGCTCAGAACAGGAGGCAATGAGATGGAAGCAATGGAACCGGCCTGGCTGCAGGTCATTCAACCCCGGACGGCTGCTGCCGGAGAGAACAGTGTGAAGGGGGCATTTCAGTACAACGGAGGCCACGGGCTGACCACCTTTTTTGTGAATGTGGAGCTGGCCGAGCCGCTGCGCGGGCAGCTGGCCCAGCAGGGTCTGGACCTGGCGGACACTGTGGCCTTCTGCCAGCAGGCTGAGGGCGGCTGGGTGGCGGCCTTTGCCGACGAGGCCATGACCAAAAAGGTGGAATACAGCCTGACGGACGCTGAAATGCAGGCGTTGATGGAGGCCAACGGCCTGCAGTTGATTCATGTATAATTATTCCAAAAGCTGGAAAATCCCATGAAAAAAGCAGGGAAAAACGGACGTTAAAATTTTGCTAAAAACTGAAAAAAGCCGTTGACAAACGGCAAAAAAACAGGGTATACTTTTTCCGTCATGCGATATGAGTTTTCATACAGAGTATCCATGCAAATATTTCTTCTGACCACCCAATCGTGGGTTAAAGGCCATACGGACAGCCGGGTCAACTGCCGATGGGCGGTGCGATACCGCCATTATTGATTGAGTTAAAAGCTCAATTTTATAAGTTGGTTACTTTACAACCAGTGCGTATTCTGCGTACATCAACTTGTAAAACGGTCAATAAGAGTAGTAAAAGTAAGTATTTGCTATATAGACTCTGTGTGAAAGCAAGCCGGGCTGCGCCCAGACGGCGTTGATTCGCTGTATCCTGCTGTGTCCGTCCGGAAACTTGTCGGTTTTAGGGGCCCGCGCTGTATCACCAGAATATGATTCGTTTACAGGCAATGTGTATGCAAAAATACACATTGCCTGTTTTTTGTTGCCGCCGGGCAAAAAGGCGATGTCAATTTCAGGAGGAAACCGATGGGAGAAAAGCTGAAACTGTACGGGTTTAACAACCTGACCAAAGCGCTGAGCTTCAACATCTACGACGTATGCTACGCAAAAACCGCCCGGGAGCAGAAGGACTACATCGCCTATATCGATGAGCAGTACAATTCCGAGCGTCTGACCAATATCCTCACCACCCTCACCGATATGATTGGCGCCAAGGTGCTGAACATCGCCCGGCAGGACTACGATCCGCAGGGTGCATCGGTGACCATTCTGATCGCCGAGGGCAGCATGCTGCCCATGGGTGAGACCCAGCTGGCCCATCTGGATAAGAGCCATGTGACGGTGCACACCTACCCGGAGTATCATCCGGAGACCTGTCTGGCCACCTTCCGGGTGGACATCGATGTAGCCACCTGCGGCGAGATCACGCCGCTGTCCACGCTGGATTACCTGATCCGCTCCTTCGATTCAGACATCATCACCATGGACTACCGGGTGCGTGGCTTTACCCGGGACATGAACGGCCGCAAGCTGTTCCTGGACCACAAGGTCAACAGCATTCAGGACTACATCGAGCCGGAGCTGCTGCGCCGGTACGATGCGGTGGACATCAATGTCTACGACGCGAACATCTTCCATACCAAGATGATGCTCAAGGAAGTGGATCTGCAGAACTATCTGTTCAAGACCGATGTGTATGAGCTCCCGCCCAAGACCCGGCTGGAGATCATGAACAACCTGCGCCGCGAGATGATCGAGATCTTCAGCGGCCGCAATATCTACTAACGTTTGTCAAAAGAGGCAGGGGGAGAGAGCAATGGAACGTTTGGATCAGCAAAGGGCCCCCATCTACGAGGCGCTGGAGCGCTTCGGCAAGATGCGGGTGGTGCCCTTTGACGTGCCCGGCCACAAGCGCGGGCGAGGAAACCCGGAGCTGGCGGAGCTGCTGGGCCAGCAGTGCGTGAGCATGGATGTGAACTCCATGAAGCCGCTGGACAATTTGTGTCACCCGATCTCGGTGATCCGTGACGCGGAGATCCTGGCCGCGCAGGCCTTCGGTGCGGCCCACGCATTTCTGATGGTGGGCGGCACCACCAGCGCGGTGCAGAGCATGATCCTGTCGGTGGCCAAGCGGGGCGAAAAGATCATTCTGCCCCGCAACGTGCACCGCAGCGTAATGGGCGCCATGGTGCTGTGCGGCGCGGTGCCGGTGTATGTGAACCCGGAATGCGACCACCGGCTGGGCATCCCGCTGGGCATGAGCGTCTCGGCGGTGGAAAAGGCCATCCGGGAAAACCCGGACGCCAAGGCCGTGCTGGTGAACAACCCCACCTACTACGGCATCTGCTCGGATCTGCGCAGCATCGTGAAGCTGGCGCACGACAACGGTATGCTCTGCCTGGCCGATGAGGCCCACGGCACCCACTTCTATTTCGGCGAGAACCTGCCCGTGTCCGCCATGGCGGCGGGGGCGGATATGGCCGCCGTCTCCATGCACAAATCCGGCGGCAGCCTGACCCAGAGCTCGCTGCTGCTCACCGGCCCGGCCATGCCGGAGGGCCATGTGCGCCAGATCATCAACCTGACCCAGACCACCAGCGGCTCCTATCTGCTGCTGTCCAGCCTGGACATTTCCCGGCGCAATCTGGCGCTGCGGGGCAAGCAGGAGTTCAAGCGGGTGAGCGAGCTGGCGGAATACGCCCGCAAGGAGATCAATGCTATCGGCGGCTATTACGCCTTCTCCAAGGAGCTGTGCAATGGCGACAGCATCTTTGATTTCGATACCACCAAGCTGTCGGTGAACACGCTGGATGTGGGTCTGGCCGGCATCGAGGTCTATGACCTGCTGCGGGACGAATACGACATTCAGATCGAATTCGGCGACCTGGGCAACATTCTGGCCTATCTGTCCATCGGTGACCGTCCCCGCGAGGTGGAGCGGCTTGTGAGCGCGCTGGCCGAGGTGCGCCGCCGGTTTGGCGGCAGCAAGGCGGGCCTGATGCAGCAGGAGTACATCGACCCCATCGTGGCGGCTTCCCCCCAGGAAGCCTTCTACGCCGAGAAGGAGTCGCTGCCCATTGAGGATACCGCGGGCCGCATATGCAGCGAATTCGTGATGTGCTATCCTCCGGGAATTCCCATTCTGGCCCCCGGCGAGCGCATCACCAAGGAAATTCTGGACTACATTCAGTACGCGAAGGCCAAGGGCTGCTCCATGACCGGCCCCGAGGATGCGGACATCCTGCGGCTGAACGTGCTCAAATAAGAAGGAGGAAGCGATGGATTTTTGGTTTTCCGAGGCGCAGACCCCGAACGTGAAGCTGTCCATCAAGGTGGACAAGCAGCTGTTCAGCGGCAAGAGCGAATTCCAGCGCATCGATGTGTTTGAAGCGCCGGAGTTCGGCCGCTTTTTGACGCTGGACGGTTATATGATGCTCACCGAAAAGGATGAGTTCATCTACCACGAGATGATCACCCATGTGCCCATGGCGGTACATCCCAAGGTGCGGGATGTGCTGGTCATCGGCGCGGGCGACGGCGGCGTGATCCGCGAGCTGACCCGCTACCCGGAGATTGAGCACATCGACATGGTGGAGATCGACCCGCTGGTGGTGGAGGTGTGCAAGAAGTATCTGCCCCAGACCTCCTGCCGGCTGAACGATCCCCGCCTGACCATCCATTACGAGGATGGCGTGCGGTTCATCCGCTCCTGCAAGGATCAGTACGACCTGATCATCGTGGACTCCACCGATCCCTTCGGTCCCGGCGAGGGCCTGTTCACCCGGGAGTTCTACGGCAGCTGCTACAACGCCCTGCGGGAGGACGGCATCATGGTCAACCAGCATGAGAGCCCCTTCTACGCCGAGGACGCGGTGGCCTGCCAGCGCGCCCACAAGCGGATCGTGGAATCCTTCCCCATCAGCCGGGTATATCAGGCGCACATTCCCACCTATCCCTCCGGGCACTGGCTGTTCGGCTTTGCCTCCAAGAAATATCACCCGCTGAAGGATCTGGACGAGACCCGCTGGAACATGCGCGGGCTGACCTGCCGTTATTACACCACCACACTGCACAAGGGCGCGTTTTACCTGCCCGCATACGTAGAGGAGCTTTTAAGAGATGTTGAGCAAGAATGTTGAGGTTTTCCTGGGGTGCGACAAGGGCCCCCGTTTCGCGTCCACCATGCTGTTCGGCGCACCCTTTGATTCCACCACCTCCTACCGGCCGGGCACCCGGTTCGGCAGCGCGGCCATCCGCCATGAGTCCTACGGCATCGAGAGCTACAGCCCCTACCAGGACAAGGACCTGGAGGACGCCAATGTGATCGATCTGGGAGACCTGGAGCTGTGCTTCGGCGATGTGAATAAGGCGCTGGACCGCATTGAGGAGCGCACCCGCCATATCCTGCACGCCAGCAAGCGGCCCTTCATGCTGGGCGGCGAGCACCTGGTAACTCTGGGTGCCTTCCGTGCAGTGGCCGCCATGTACCCGGATGTGCACATCATCCACTTTGACGCTCACGCCGATCTGCGGGACGATTACCTGGGCGCAAAGCTCTCCCACGCCTGTGTGCTGCGCCGCTGCTGGGAGCTGGTGGGTGACGGCCGTATTCACCAGTTCGGCATCCGTTCCGGCGACCGGGAGGAATTCAGCTGGGGCCGCAGCCATGTGAGCACCCGCCGGTTCGACTTCGAGGGCCTGGAAGAGACCCTGAAGGAGCTGGAGGGCAAGCCTGTCTATTTCACCGTGGACCTGGATGTGATGGACCCCTCCATCTTCCCGGGCACCGGTACTCCCGAGCCCGGCGGCGTGACCTTCGACGCTCTGCGTCAGGCGGTGACCCTGGTGTGCAGCCGGGCCAAGGTGGTGGGCTGCGATGTGAACGAGCTGAGCCCCCACTACGACCAGAGCGGTGTGTCCACCATCGTGGCCTGCAAGATCGTGCGGGAGATGCTGCTGGCTCTGCAGCCCTGAGGAAAACAAGCGTAAACTCATTTTTATAACATAGAGAATCAAACACAGAAAGAGGATGAAACCATGAGCAAGGTATTGATCATCGGCTGCGGCGGCGTTGCCGGCGTTGCCATCCACAAGTGCTGCCAGAACAGCGAAGTATTCACCGAGATCTGCATCGCCAGCCGCACCAAGTCCAAGTGCGATGACCTGAAGGCCAAGCTGGAGGGCACCACCTCCACCAAGATCACCACCGCCCAGGTGGACGCGGACGATGTGAACCAGCTGATTGCCCTGATCAAGGAGGTTCAGCCCGATCTGGTCATGAACATCGCCCTGCCCTATCAGGACCTGACCATCATGGACGCCTGCCTGGCCTGCGGCGTGAACTACATGGATACCGCCAACTATGAGCCCGAGAACCTGGATGATCCCGAGTGGAAGGCTGCCTACGAGAAGCGCTGCAAGGAAGAGGGCTTCTCCGCCTACTTCGACTACTCCTGGCAGTGGGCTTACAAGGAGAAGTTCGAGAAGGCCGGCCTCACCGCTCTGCTGGGCTCCGGCTTTGACCCGGGCGTGACCCAGGCCTACTGCGCATGGGCCCAGAAGCACCTGTTCGACACCATCGACACCATCGACATTCTGGACTGCAACGGCGGCGACCACGGCTATCCCTTCGCCACCAACTTCAACCCGGAGATCAACCTGCGCGAGGTGTCCGCCCCCGGCTCCTACTGGGAGAACGGCCACTGGGTGGAGATTCCCGCCATGAGCATCAAGCGGGAGTATAACTTCGATCAGGTGGGCCAGAAGGATATGTACCTGCTGCACCACGAGGAGATCGAGTCTCTGGCCAAGAACATCCCCAATGTGAAGCGCATCCGCTTCTTCATGACCTTCGGCCAGAGCTATCTGACCCACATGAAGTGTCTGGAGAACGTGGGCATGCTGTCCACCACTCCCATTGAGTTTGAGGGCCACGAGATCGTGCCCATCCAGTTCCTGAAGGCTCTGCTGCCCGATCCCGCCACCCTGGGCCCCCGCACCAAGGGCAAGACCAACATCGGCTGCATTTTCACCGGCAAGAAGGACGGCCAGGACAAGACTGCCTATATCTATAATGTGTGCGACCACGAGGAGTGCTACAAGGAGGTTGGCTCTCAGGCCATCTCCTACACCACCGGCGTGCCCGCCATGATCGGCGCCATGATGCTGCTCACCGGCAAGTGGAACAAGCCTGGCGTATACACCGTGGAGGAGTTTGATCCGGACCCGTACATGGACGCCCTGAACAAGTGGGGTCTGCCCTGGCAGGTCAACGATAACCCGGAGCTGGTGGACTGATGAAGAGCACCATTTCCACACCCTATTTTCTGGTGGATGAGACTCGCCTGGTGCAGAATCTGGAGATCCTGCGCCAGGTGGCCGACCAGGCGGGCTGCAAGATCCTGCTGGCCCAGAAGGCCTTTTCCATGTTTTCCTGCTATCCGCTGCTGCGCCGCTATCTGGCGGGCAGCACCGCCAGCGGCCTTTACGAGGCCCGGCTGGGCAAGGAGCATTTTGGCGGCGAAACCCATGTGTTCTCCCCGGCCTACAAACCGGAGGAGTTCCAGGAGTTGCTGAACTACGCCGATCACTTCGTGTTCAATTCGCCCCGGCAGCTGCAAAAGTTCGGCCCGGCGGCGAAGGCGGCGGGCAAGGCGGTGGGCCTGCGGGTGAACCCGGAGTGCTCCACCCAGGAGGGCCACGCCATCTACGATCCCTGCGCCCCCGGCTCCCGGTTGGGCACCACGCTGGCCAACTTCGACGAGAGCCTGCTGCCTTTGCTGGACGGTCTGCACTTCCATACTCTGTGTGAGCAGAACTCGGACGATCTGGAAACCACTGTGGCTGCCTTTGAGGAGAAGTTCGGCAGATACCTGCACGGGCTGAAATGGATCAACCTGGGCGGCGGTCACCACATCACCCGCAAGGACTACGACCGGGAGCGGCTGGTGCGCATCGTGAAGCACCTGAAGGACACCTATCAGGTGGAGGTCTATCTGGAGCCGGGCGAGGCCGTGGTGCTGAACGCGGGCTTTTTGGTGACCAGCGTGCTGGAGACCCTGCACAACGGGATGGACATCGCCATTCTGGACACCTCCGCCGCCTGCCACATGCCGGACGTGCTGGAGATGCCCTACCGCCCGCCGCTGAAAAATTCCGGCGAGAGCGGGGAAAAGGCCTACACCTACCGGCTGGGCGGCCCCACCTGCCTGGCGGGGGACGTGATCGGCGATTACTCCTTCGACGCGCCCCTGAACGAGGGCGACCGGCTGGTGTTTGAGGACATGGCCCTCTACACCATGGTCAAGACCAACACCTTCAATGGCATGCCGCTGCCCGCCATCGTCTGGCGGGATGCAAACGGACAGGAGAAGCTGGTGAAGGCTTTCGGTTACGAGGACTTCAAGAACCGCCTTTCCTGAACCGGCTTTACACCGGGCCGCGGCGCGGGTATAATAGAAACCAGCAAAGCGAGGTGTTGCAAGCATATGCTGCTGCGCAAAAAGCCAATGTTCGGGGCTAACATCCAGCCGGCCGGCGGACCCCCGGATGATCCTGTGTGCCAAGAAGGGCGTGGTTTCGCCCTATTATCACTGCAAAAAATTCAGCTACGATCCGCTGCGGCGGGTGCCCCGCCGCCAGCCCAAGCTGCCGGAATTCTCGGCGGAGGATTTCAGCCTGGATTAAAAGCAAAAACAAATGCCCGCCCGGGCCCTGTTTTCAGGGAAGCCCGGGCGGGCGTTTTGCTTGTTGAAACAGAGAAAAGGGTCACAGAGTCTCGCCCTCGTTGGCCTGCTCTTCGGTGAGCTCCTGCTCGGGGGTCTGGCTCACAAAGCTCACCTGAAACACTGCCTGGGGCCAGTTGAGCCCGATGCGGGGGTGCAGCTCCTTGCGCCGGGCGGCGGTCTCCAGCGCGGTGGTCAGCTCGGCAATCGCATTGCGGGTCAGCGGTCCGCCCCGCCAGTGGAAGATCAGCGGCTGATTTTTTCGGATGGCCTGTGCTGCCCGTTTTTCCACGTCTTCGAGCTTTGTGAACGAGAGCTTTTTCTCCCGGTAATAAAACCGGTCGCCGGTGGTGCAGGCCGGAGTGGGGTAGAGCAGAGGCTCGTGGTCCCGCAGCAGCTTCTCGTCGTTCAGATTAAAGTAATCATAGCGGATGGGGCCGGCCTTGCCCAGCGTGTTATCGAAGGTGGCGTCCAGATGGTAATACGCTCCATCCAGCTTCACGATGTTCCAGGCGTGGCGGTATTTCACGCCCTGTTCCGGGTTTGCCTCGGAAAGGGCCACCATGCACCAGACGCCCAGCGCGTCGCACAATACTTTTACGGTCTTGGCAATGCCCTCACACACCCCCACACCCTGGCCCAGCGGACCGATGATCTCGTGGGAATAGGGCTTTTTCAGCTTGTCATACCGCACGTTCCGGCAGATGAAGTCGTGCACGAACTGCTCCTTCTCCCGGTCGCTCAGGCTCATGGCCGGGCGGGTGAGCTTCTGGATGCGGGCGGTCATGGCCTTCTGGTGCTCCTGAATCTTGCTCTTTTCAAACAGGTATTCCGGCACCATCTCCACGCTGGAGGCCTGGGGATAGTACCGGTAGGTGAAGCGCACGGCGTAGAAAATCTCCGGATGATCCAGCCGCAGCTTCAAAAAGATTTCGGAAAGCTGCCCCGGCTCCAGCCGCGGCACTGGAAAAGAGGGGGCAATCGCCCGCAGCCCGGTGAGCATGGCATGGTAGGCAGCCTGGCTGGATTTGTCCAGCTGATTGTAATAGTAAGCTTCCATGGAGGGGGTTCACTCCTCGCTTTCGCAGTGTTCCAGAGTCTCGATGCAGTGTTCCAGCCACTGCACCATGGTGGTTTCCCGCATCACCGCACCCTCCAGCACCAGGCGGTCGGCCATTGCGGCATCAAAGCGGCCGCTGGGCGGAGCGGCGTGCTCCAGTGAGGTTTGCAGGAAGGCCAGCTTCTGCTGTCGGCGCTCCAGCTGAGCCCGGGTCAGTTCCAGAAGGCGGGAACGGGAGATGTTATCGCCAAAATACATCCGCAGCCGGAAGACATCCTTCGGAGTGGGGGACAGGGGCTCATCCTGCTCCAGCCACTGGCGCAGGTCGGCCATGCCCTCCGGCGTGATGCGGTAAACCTTCCGCTCCAGACTTTCGCCCTTGATGGAGGTCTCGTACTGGATCAGCCCCTCACCCGCCAGTCGGTTCAGCTCCGGATACAGCTGGCTGTGGCTGGCGTACCAGAAATTGGCAAGCCCTCGGTCGAATTCCTTCATCATATCGTAACCGGTTAGCTCCCGGCGGCTGAGCATGCCCAGGATGGCATATTTCAATGTGCGCATGGTGCCCTCCCTGTATTGGTCGTTTTTGATGAAATTATAGCACAAATTTTAGAGGAAAAACATATAGAAAGTGGTGGGTCCATCTGTGTGTATTTGCAGCAAAAACAAAAATGCTTGACAAAACTGTACGAGGGGAGTAAAGTGAGTTCAAATACCCAGCGAAATGGAGGAAATATCCCGTGATCAAATTGCTTGCTGTGGATATGGACGGCACCTGCCTGGACAGCCGCAGCCGTATGAGCGCCGAAAATCTGGCGGCCCTGCGTCGGGCTGCGGAGGCGGGCATTCTGGTGGTGCCCACCACCGGGCGCAGCCTTTCCTGCCTGCCTCACCGGCTGCGCAGCGAAAAATTCTTCCGCTATGTGATTTCCTCCAACGGGGCGCAGGTTACCGATCTGTACACGGGCGAAAGTCTGTTCCAGGCGCTTATCCCGAAGCAGCGGGCCATGCGCCTGGTTCAGCTGGCCCAGAGCCTGCCGGTGAGCATCACCGCCCATGTGGAGCAGGAATATCTGGTGCGCGGCCGCGCCTTCTGGCTGCTGGGGCGGCTGGCCTTTGGTCCGGATGCCGCCGCAAGCCTGTGCGTAAACAAGATGAACCGGCAGTTGCGGCTGCGTTCCAGCGATGTGGAGGAGCTGCAGTTTTATTTCTTTACCAAGCGGACCGGCCAAAGGCTGCGCTGCATGCTGGAGCGTTATGCGCCGGACTGCCGCTGGGCTTTTACTGACCAGTATGTGGAGGTGTTCTCCCGCAATGCCTCCAAGGGCGCCGCGCTGGCCGCACTGGCTGCCCGGCTGAACATTCCAAAGGAGCAGATCGCCTGCATCGGTGACGGCGAGAACGATTTGCCCATGTTCGAGGCAGCAGGGCTGCGCATTGCCATGGGCAACGCAGTGGAGCCGCTCAAGGCACAGGCCAGCCAGGTGAGCCGGACCAACCGGCACAGCGGGGTAGCCTATGCCATTGACCGATGGATCTTGCAGGAAAAATGAATCAGGGCCGGGCTCTCAGCCGCATACAAGCGGTCTGGGGCCCGGCCCTTTTGCAAAAGGAGGAAACCAATCAAAAATATGTGGGGCGCACCGTACTCATGGCCAGATACTGCCGCAGAACGGTGGTGCATACCTCGTTCTGGGCCTTGAGCCACTGCATTTTTTTGCGCTGCTGGTCCTGCAGCTCCCGCTTGTAGTTTTTCCAGTAGGCGCAGGTTTTGTGGCAGCCCTCGGCATAGTGAGGGCAGGAGGAACGGCAGGGAATCATAACGATGCAACTCCTTTCAGGGCAACGCAGCCGCCCATAAGGCGTGCCGCTTTTGTGAACCTGGCTTCAGTGTACCAGACCGGACGGCCGGGGCGATAGCCTGCTTTTGTAAAATCTGTGAGCGCTTTTGATAAAATGGTATGCACCGGGGCAGCGAAACAGTAGTGCGACTTATGCCCGGCAGACTGTACAAGCCTGCGAAACTTTTGTATACTGGAACAGGAAAAAACTACAGCGATACCGCACAATTCCAGGTGGCGGAGCGCGCCCGGAAAATTTTGGCGCGATACGCCGCCTGAGCCGAGAGGCGTGAATTACGCGGTATTGCCATAAGAAAAGGATGGCGAAACCCTGATGGATTATTATAAAAAAGCGCTGGAAATGCACGAGGAGCACAAAGGCAAGATCGAAGTGGTGAGCAAGGTCCCGGTGAAGACCCGTGAGGACCTGTCCACCGCCTATACCCCCGGCGTGGCCGAGCCCTGCCGCGAGATCGCAAAGGACCCGGCGGCGGCCTACACCTACACCGCCAAGGGCAACCTGGTGGCAGTGGTGAGCAACGGAACAGCGGTGCTGGGCCTGGGCAACATCGGTGCGGCAGCTTCCCAGCCGGTGATGGAGGGCAAGGCCATCCTGTTCAAGGAGTTCGGCGGTGTGGATGCTTTCCCCATCTGCCTGGATGCCGAGGACCCGGAGAAGGTCATCGAGGCGGTACGCCTGATGGCCCCGGTCTTCGGCGGCATCAATCTGGAGGATATCTCCTCCCCCAACTGCTTCTACATTGAAGAGGTTCTGGAAAAGGAGCTGGACATCCCCGTCTTCCACGACGACCAGCACGGCACCGCCATCGTGGTCACCGCCGCGCTGCTGGGCGCACTGCGGGTGGTGAAAAAGGATATCGGTTCCATCAAGGTGGTGGTGAACGGCCCCGGCGCCGCAGGCACCGCTATCATCAAGATGCTGCTGGCCGCCGGCGTGAAGAACGTGATCGCCTGCGATGAAAACGGCATCCTTTATAAGGACCGGGGCGTGGGCATCCAGGACCACAAGAAGATGCTCTGCGAGATCACCAACAAGGAGGATCTGCGGGGCGATCTGTCGGATGCCATCAAGGGCGCGGATGTGTTCATCGGTGTATCGGTGGCGGGCGCTCTGAAGCCGGAAATGGCAAAGACCATGGCCAAGGACGCCATCGTGTTCGCCATGGCCAATCCCACCCCGGAAATTCTGCCGGGCGAGGCCAAGGCCGCCGGCGTGCGGGTCATCGGCACCGGCCGCAGCGACTTCGCCAACCAGATCAACAACGTGCTGGCCTTCCCCGGCGTGTTCAAGGGCGCGCTGAGCGTGCGCGCGCGGGACATCAACACCGCCATGAAGGTGGCGGCGGCTCATGCCATTGCCGACCTGGTGAGCGACGAGGAGCGCAATGAGGACTACATCATCCCCGGCGCGTTCGATCCCCGCGTGGCCCAGGCCGTGGCGGATGCGGTGGCCAAAGCCGCCCGGGAAACGGGGGTGGCCCGGCTGTGAGAGAGATCAGCGCCCAGGCCATCACCGAAACGGTGGCCCGCCTCTGCATTGAAGCTAACAGCCGTCTTTCTCCGGATATGGAAGACGCGGTGCGCTCCGCCTTTGAGCGGGAGCAATGGCCCATCGCCAAAACCACCTTAAAGACCCTGTGCGACAATCTGGACGCCGCCCGGGATACCGGTCTGCCCATCTGTCAGGATACCGGCATGGCCTGCGTATTCTGTGAGATCGGCCAGGAGGTGCACATTAACGGGGATTTTGAAGCCGCCATCCATGCGGGTGTGGCCAAGGGCTACACCGAGGGCTTTCTGCGCAAATCCGTGGTGAAGGACCCCATCCGCCGTGGCAACACCGGCGACAATACCCCGGCGGTCATCCATACCCGCCTGGTGCCCGGCGACAAGCTGAAGATCACCGTGGCCCCCAAGGGCTTCGGCAGCGAGAACATGAGCCGTCTGGGGATGCTCAAGCCCTCGGACGGGGAGCAGGGCGTGAAGGACTTCGTGCTGGAAACCGTAAAGCTGGCGGGACCCAATCCCTGCCCGCCCATCGTGGTGGGCGTGGGCGTGGGCGGCACCTTTGAAAAGGCCGCCATGCTGGCCAAGCAGGCCCTGCTGCGCCCGGTGGGCAGCCATCATCCCGACCCCTACTACGCGGAGATGGAGCAGGAGCTGCTGGAAAAGATCAATCAGCTGGGCATCGGCCCCCAGGGCTTCGGCGGCGAGACCACCGCACTGGGCGTGCAGATCGAAACCTACCCCACCCACATTGCGGGTATGCCGGTGGCGGTGAACATCAACTGCCACGTGACCCGGCACAAGGAGGCGGTACTGTAATGGAATACAAGCTCACAACGCCGCTCACCGAAGAGGTGACCCGCAAGCTGCGGGCAGGGGACACAGTGCTGCTGTCCGGCGTGATCTACACTGCCCGGGATGCGGCTCACAAGCGGCTGTGCGAATGTCTGGACCGGGGCGAGGAGCTGCCCATCGACGTGAAGGACGCAGCCATCTATTACGCGGGCCCCACCCCCGCCCGGCCGGGTCAGGCCATTGGTGCCTGCGGTCCCACCACCAGCTACCGGATGGATGCCTACGCTCCCCGGCTGCTGTATCTGGGCCTGAAGGCCATGATCGGCAAGGGCAAGCGCAGCGACCAGGTGGTGGATGCCATGAAGGAGACCGGTGCCGTTTACCTGGCCGCCATCGGCGGGGCGGGTGCGCTTATGGCCTCCCGGGTGAAAACCGCCCAGCTGGTCTGCTATGAGGATCTGGGCAGCGAAGCCATCCGCCGCCTGGAGGTGGAGGAGATGCCCCTCACGGTGGTGATCGATTCTCTGGGCAATAACCTGTACCAGACCGGCCCGCAGGAATACCGGGCCGCCATGGAACAGCGATAAAATTTCAAAAGCATGAAAAGCCTGCTCCGGCTTAAACCGGGGCAGGCTTTTGTATGCACAAACACGGGGCCAAGAGATTCTTTTTGTTTTCGGAACAAGAAAAAGACGGTGAAGGCTGCCCCTCGGTGCGGCTTCATGGTATAATAACCCAAAAGGGAAAATTACGCCGCCCGGTGCGGCGAAAGGGGAACGACATGCAACCGATTCAATCCAACCGCCTGCAGCTCAACCGGATGCCACAGAAGTCGGATGTATTTCTTGCGACAGCGCTGGGGCTGGCGGCTTTTTTTCTGTGGAATCATCCGGATATCATCGAAACCGCCCAGCACACCCGCATCCTGCTGGATGATGTGTTCAGCGGGCGATTTTTCGCGTTTTATCAGGACACCATGGATGCCAGGGCCACCCTGGGGTATGAGAATGCTGCCCACTATCACATCTGGTTTTATCTGCTTTGCGGGCTTTGGGACCTGCCGCTTTACCTGATCGGCAAGCTGATTCCGGTGGGAGAACTGGCCTTCACGCTTTGGACCAAAGCACTGGGAGCAACTGCCTTTGTGGCCTGCGGTTTTGTGCTGCGGCGGCTGGCAGAAAAGCTGGGAGCAGGCCGGGAACAGATCGCCTGGACACCCTGGTTCTTCTGGCTCTGCCCGGTGGGCTTTTTCTCGGCGCTCTGCATGGGTCAGTACGACAGCCTGTGCTTATTGTTTTTGCTGCTGGGGCTGCTCTTTTATCTGGATGGCCGGATGCTGCCTTTTGTGCTTACCATGGGCACGGCGCTGGTGTTCAAGATGTTCGCCATCTTTATCCTGATCCCGCTGCTGCTGTTGCGGGAAAAGCGAATCCTGCGGATCGCGGGCTGGCTGGCTCTGAGCCTGTGGCTCTATCTGCCCGGCAGCCTGCTGTTTGCGGGGCGCAATGGCGACGCCGGATTTTTCAACAGCCTGATTGCCCAGCGGCTGTTTGCCACGGTACTGCCCACGGTGGGGCAGCCTTCGCTGCTGCTGGTGCTGCTGGCGGGGCTGTATCTGCTGTGCTGGCTGTGGCAGCCGGGCAGCGAAGAGTCCTTGGCGCAAAAGGCGGTATATGTCTGCCTCACGGTGTTCAGCCTACTGTTTTTGCTGGTGCAGTGGCACCCGCAATGGATCATTCTGCTGTCGCCCTTTTTGCTGCTTACCACCTGGCAAACAAAAAAACAGATGCCCTGGCTGCTGCTTTCCGGCATCTGCTTTGGGGGTTATTTTTTGCTGACGGCTTATTCCTTTGCCGGCCAGATCGAGGGAAATCTGCTGGATTTCGGCCTGCTGGGCCAACTTACCGGGCTGCGGATATCCGGCAGTGAGCAGCTGCGCATCAACACCATTTATTTTGATCTGGTGCCCTATCTGTCCCAGCTGGCACCGGTTGCCTTTGCGGCTCCGCTGCTGGCCGGGCTTGTGGGCAAACTGCCCCTGCGCGGCAGCTGCCTGGCCGACCGTCTGGACCACCGACCCGTGAATCCACAGCCCCTGTGGCTGTGGGCCTATGGAACTTTCGCGGTGTGCTGGGGTTGCGTGTGGCTGGTACCAAGCCTGTTCGGGTGGTGTAAAACCTTGGGGATTTTGTAAGAGAACCGCTTCCATGGCGAAAATTTGAAAAAAGGCAGCTGCGTTTGCATGCGTCACGCGCAAAAGCAGCTGCCTTTTTTATTGGGGAAATTCAGTTGCGTCGTGATCTAAAATCCGTCCATGCGCAGCTGACCGCCCCGCAGGGAGGAAAAGGAAGAATGGATGATCTGATCCTGCAAGCCGGGCCAGCCAATCAGAAGAGGAGAACGGGGGTCGTGCGCGGCACGGTTGGCCGTGATCTGACCGGGTGAAAAATTGGCGTAGCAGTATCGGCAGCCGCCCGGGCAGGTGTTATAGGTGCCAATGTCCACACTGGCCGCGCAGCCGCATTCCGGCCGCTGCCCTTTGGCGGGGGTCCAGTGCAGCGGCTGCCCCAGCAGTGATTCGAACAGCGCCCCATCGATGCACCTTCCGTGGGCAATGCCTGCCGCCCCAAGGTCCAGCGCCTCGGCACAGCTCTGCACGCGTATACTGCAGTCGGAGGCGATTTCGGAAAGGCCCCGGGCCAGGCGGGCGGCGGACTGAGGATCAAAGGCGGCGGGAACGAGCGGCCGCATCCGGGCCCGGGTTCCCTGATATTCGTCCAGAAAGCTGATTACGCAGGTATCGGTGTAGCCTTGCAGACGGAGAGCGATTTGTTCGAATTGCTCCAGATGCCACTTCTCTGTATATTTTTGGGTGAAAAAGATAGGGTCGTACCGCCAGATCACCCGGCGGGGTCCCAGCTTTCGGGCAAGCTGCTGAAAGGCCGGAATGAGGATCGCATCTTTATCCGGCAAAGCGGGTTCGGCCTCCGTTCCGTAACCGGTGAGGGTGAACTGAAACACCGTGAGATGATTTTTTAGCTCGCTTAACCGGGGCAGCATGGGCAGGGGATTCTTTGTCCAGAAAACGATGCCATCCACAACATCCGGATTCAGGGGGATCTGGTGCAGGCGGTGCGGCGCGCGAGGAGAGGGAACAAGCACAAACCCCTCTGCAAGGCGGCGGAAAAACCAGTCCGCATACCAGGCGGGAATATCGGTGCGACGGCTGACGCTCAGCAGCATGGGCCTCTCCTTTCCGGCAAAGAATAGAAAACGGAACATAAAGTTTCCGCGAAAACAGCACAGCTTTATTTTAACACATCCCGATTGTTTTGCATGATTTCCTCTTGACGAAATACTAAAATTTCGGTATCATATTTATTGTTGCTCAGTCACGATGACTGAGCGATTTGCTGGAGTGGCTCAGTCGGTAGAGCAGCTGATTCGTAATCAGCAGGTCGTCGGTTCAAGTCCGATCTCCAGCTCCAGAAAAAGCCCAGCCGTTTGGCTGGGCTTTTTTTGTACAGAGGACCATTCATTCCATCATGTGAACTGAACATCCAGCCGCTGTTTTGACTGGCCGATGTACTGCCGGGATTCTTGAAGCCGCTGTTCCAAGGATGAGATTTCATCCTGGATTTGGCGGCGACTCCTCTTTCGGTTCACTTGCAGATAGAAATGATACCGCTCTTGCAGCGTTTCCGGCTTGGGTGGAAATTTGATGATCTCCTCGCCAATTCGGTTGCCTTCCAATTCATGTCGGCAAATTTCATCGTCCATGACGGCCATATACAATGCATATCTGGTGAACTCTTTAAAAGGCATTCGAATCGTCCAGCGCCTGTAAGCAGCAATACCGGCTCCGGCTGCCAGGCAGCTCAGAATTGCGGCTTTGCAATAGGTTTTCATTTTCGTTTACCCTCCAATAAGATGTCTTCTTTTGTATAACAAATAAAAGTGTATTGAAAATGAAGGTAACCTTAAGAGTTTTTAAGTTTCCGGAGAGCTATAAATATATTTGCAGTTACCGCTTTTCATAGATAAGATCCACGATGCCGTTGGATTGCTGTGTATCCACCAGCTTCAGCGGCAGCGACTGGGGTAGCTCGTCGGGAAATAGCCGGACGCCTTTCCCCAGTACCACAGGAATGACGGAGAGCCAAAGCCGATGAATGCGGTTTTCCTTCAGCAGCTGCCCGGCCACCGACGCGCCGCCGCAGATCCAGATGTTGCCCGTATATTCCGCTTTCAGTTTGTCCATCAGTGCGGTGAGTTCACCGTTCCAAAAGCAGATGCCTTCCTGATTTGCTTGCTGCCGATGGGTCACCACATAGCAGGGTCGCCCCTCGTAGGGCCAGCTGCCTGGAGAAAGCTGAGTAACGATTTGGTGATACGTGGACCAGCCCATAACAATAGCATCCACGGTTTTATAAAAATCCGGATAACTGCCGGGGGCATCCGGCTGGCTGCCATCACCGCCCAGCCAATCCACGCCACCCTGTTCGTCGGCAATATAACCATCCACGCTCACAGCAAGATATAAAACGATCTTTCCCATCTGTACACGCTCCTTTTTGCTTATTGTACCCAAGCCATGCTGAAATCACAAGAATCAGGACCCCGACGGACAACCGTCGGGTCCTTGTGCTATAATACACACAAAGAAAAGGCCGGAGCGGCCGAAACGTTTTGTTTGATTACTTGGGAGGCAGTAACATGAAAGGCTTTACCCGTGCGGAAACCCGTTTCTCCCTGTGCGGTCTCAACTGCGCCCTGTGTTCCATGCAGCTGGGCGGGTATTGCCCCGGCTGCGGCGGTGGGGCAGGGAACCAGAGCTGCGCAATCGCGAAATGTTCACTGGAGCATGGTGGCATCCAATTCTGTTGGGAGTGCCCGGAATATCCCTGCTCCCGCTATGAAGGCTTTGATGATGGCGATTCCTTTGTTCCGCATCGCAGCCGCAAGCAGGACATTGCCAGCGCCCGGGATTTGGGACTGGAAGTATATCTTGCACAACTGGAGGAAAAGCGAACTATTTTAGACGCGCTGCTGGCGGATTACAATGACGGCCGCCGCAAAACTCTTTTCACCACGGCAGTGTATCTGCTGCCGATGGAGGATTTGCGTGCCGTGATGACTGCCCTGAACAGTCAGCCGGAATTGGCCGGCCAGCCCATCAAGGAGCGGGCAGTCGCTGCCGCTGAGCTGCTCCGGGAGGCAGCAGATCGCCAGGGCATCAGCCTGAAGCTGAACAAAAAATCGAAGAAAGGTTGATCCCGTTATGGAACTCAGCCTTGCAAGCGCACAGGATATCGACACCTGGATGGCGCTGGTGGAACAGGTGCGGGATGCGTTTCCCGGTCTGGAAACCAGCGAGGCGATGGCGGAGCACCGAGCCACCGTTCTGGATTTTATGAGAAACTCTGCCGCGGTCTGTGCGGCAGACGGAGAGCGCATTCTGGGGGCGCTGCTATTTTCAAAAGAAAACAGCATGCTCTGTTTTCTGGCGGTGGACCCGGCCTGCCGAAGGCAGCATATTGCGCAAAAGCTGGTGTCTTTTATGCTGACGCAAATGGAAGAGGAGAAAGACATTACCGTTACCACCTACCGGGAGGGCGATCCCAATGGAGCCGCCGCCCGCGCATTTTATAAACATCTGGGCTTTTCCGAGGGCAGGCTGGGCGAAGAATTCGGCTGCCCGGTGCAGGAATTTGTTTTGAAGCGCCCTGCTGCCGGACAAAGATGAGCATGAAAAATCGGGCAGAGAAGATCGCTTTCCGGTATGCTGAATCCAGAAGGAAGGTGTGACCAATGGATTGGGTAACAGGCATTCATCAGGCAATCCGCTATATTGAGCAGCATCTCCGGGAGGAGTTGACCATTCGGGATATCGCGCAGCGGGCGGCATTGTCCCCCTTTTATTTTCAAAAGGGCTTTGCCATGCTGTGCGGCATGACGGTGGGCGACTATATCCGCCAGCGCCGGCTTTCCGCCGCCGGGCTGGAGGCCTCACGACGGACCGGAAGATCATCGATATTGCACTGGAATTCGGCTACGATTCGCCGGACAGCTTTACCAAGGCCTTTGCCCGCTTCCATGGCCTCACGCCCGCCGCACTGCGAAAAAGCGGAGGCGCGGTTCGCTCCTTTGCTCCGCTTCGGATCAAAGTGACATTGGAAGGTGGTCAAAGCATGGATTGCAAGATTATGAAAAAAGAGGCGTTCACTGTTCTCTGCCGGGCGAAAACATTTAAATATGAGGATGCTGCTGATGCGGTGCCCCGGTTCTGGGCCGAGCATTTTGCTGCGGGCGGTGGCCAGGTGGTATGCGGCATGTACGGCATCAATCTGGATGAGAGCATGGGCGAAAACGAGTTTGAATATCTCATTGCCGACAACTACGACCCCACCGGGGAAGTTCCCGATGGCTTCACCACCCGCACCATTCCGGCCTACACCTGGGCGGTGTTCCCCTGCACCGGACGGATGACTCAGGCGCTGCAGGGGCTGAACCAGCAGATTTTCTCCCAGTGGCTGCCCGAGAACCCCGACTACAAGATTGCCGCCGGCATCAACGTGGAGATGTACAGCGATGCCAGCAAGTTTGAACAGGGCACGCAGGACCAGGAATACTACTGCGAGGTCTGGATTCCGGTGGAGAAAAAAGAATAATCGTATCGGCAGAGCAGGCGAATGGGACAAGATGTCCGCAGCCGCTGCGCCGCAGAAAGCCTCCCTCGACCCTTATGCGGTCGGGGGAGGCTTTTTTCTCCCTCTCAGTTTCGAATAGAATCGGATCAGTCCCGACGGGTTCCGTGCCTCATACCCCGCCCTATCCGGCGGGTGCTCCGTTCCAGCCGGAACAGCACCAGGCAGCAGAAGGCAAACAGTACCAGTGCGGCGTCCGGCGCGGTGCGGGTGCGGCAGATTACCCGGGGCGCGAGGGTGCTGACCACGTCGGCCACGCCGGGAAGCCAGCGAAGAAGCAGCCGGAAAAAGCAAAGCGAAAGCCCCAGATGCAGCGGGCGTGCCGCGGCAAGCGGCCAGAGGGGCAGCTCCGGGCAGAGCAGCGCCCGCACCTGCAAAAACACCGAAAGGCTCTGCACGCTCAGTGCGGCGCAGCAGGCCATGGCAGCACAGCTGGACAGCGCTGCCCCTGCCGCACAGCCGCTGGTCACCTCCAGCCCGGCGCAGAGGGCATAAAAGCCCGCCGCATCCAGCGAAAGGGCCTGTGCGGCGGCTTCGCACAGAAAGCGGAAAAACACCACAAAGCCGCACACGACCAGCATGGAATGCACCGCGCTTTGAATCGCCCCCACCAGCCCGGCGGGTTCACCAACCGGAGCGGGTTCAATTGTGCAGGACGAAGAACGCGAAGTCTTCCGGGAAAACAGCGCCAGCACAAGCCGGAACACCAGCGCGGTGCACACGTTGGCCGTCAGCATGGCCCCCAGCAGGCAGATGCCCAGCGGCGCGCTGTCCAGCATCAGAAGCCCCACGGTGTTCACCACAAAAGCCGGGCCGGAGCCCACTCCGCCCACCAGCAGCAGCATGGCCTGTCTGCGGTCCAGCACGCCCTGACGAAAGGCCCGGGAAATGGCTGACGCGGCCACCGCAAAGCCGCCCAGCCAGCACAGCAGCAGAACCGTGGCGGCCCGCCGTTGCCGGATGCCCAGGCCCAGCCGGGTCACCGGGCAGAGGGCAAGGCCCAGCCATTCGGCCAGGGGGCTTTCCAGAATCAGACCGGTGACCACAAAAAAGGGAAACAGAGCCGGAATCACCTGAAAGGCGCAGCTTTTCAGCCCCTCCAGCACGCCCTGTGCGCTGGGGCCCGGCAGGCAGGCCAGCAGGCAGAGAATGCCCAATGCCGCCGCAGCCAGGGCAAGGCCCTTGCCGTCAAATTTCTTCATAACATGTTCCTCCCTCGTCGTATATATGCGTGTAACGGGCTGAAAAGGGGGCGGGCTGCGGTGAAGCGCAAACCAAAACAGATAAAAGAACCGGCGGGCCGGATTCTGCGGGATCTGTTCCGTCAGCCGGCGGCGGATTTTTACGCGCAGCCGATGCTGCACATCAACTGCTACGGACAGGTGCAGGTGGAGAACTGTCGGGAGATCCTGCTGTACGACAGCAGCCAGATCCGGCTGGACATGGGCCGTTGGGAGGTGACCCTGTATGGCGACGGGCTGGAGCTCTGCGCCGCCAGCCGGGGTCAGCTGCTGTTGCGGGGCCGGGTGCTGCGCACGGAATTTTCCTACAAGGAGGGGCAATGAGATGGCAAAGCTGTGGAGCGGGCTGTTTGCCCGGGTGCGGTTTGTGGCGCTGGGCGGGCGCTACGAGCGTTTTGTGAGCCGGTGTGCACAGGCGGGCATTCCGCTGTCCCGGCTGCGGCCGGTGCCGGGCGGAGTGTGCGGTGTGATGCCGGCCCGCTATTATAAACAGGCGGCGGCGCAGGCACGTCCCTGCCGCACTCGGCTTCGGGTCAGGCACCGTCAGGGGCTCTGGTTCCGGCTGCGGCGCTACCAGGGCCGCTGGGGGCTTTTGCTGGGGCCGCTGGCCTTTGCGGCGGTGTTTGTGCTGATGCAGCAGATGGTCTGGTCCATCCGATACGATGCGGCACTCACCCCGGCACAGCGCTCCGGCGTCCGGCAGGCGCTCTACTCCATGGATATTTACGAGGGGGCCTTTTTAAACCAGACCCGGCTGCGCCAGGCGGAAAAACAGCTGCTGAACCAGAACGACGGCCTGGCCTGGGTCTCGCTGAACTTTTCCGGCGGGCGGCTGGTGGTGGAGGCCGCCGCTGCCCAGCCCCAGCCCGCGGTGGAGGATAATGCCTATACCAATCTGACCGCTCTTACCGACGGGCTGATTCTGGAAATGAATGTGCAGGAGGGCTTTGCGGCAAAGCAGCCGGGCCAGACGGTGGCAGCGGGGGAGGTGCTGGTCACCGCAGGGAAAAAGGATTATGACGGCGTTCTGATTCCGGTGCATGCCAAGGGAACGGTGCAGGCCCGCTTTGCCCGCAGCTACCAGTGCACCCAGCCGATGGAATACCAGAGCCGGCTGCCCACCGGCCGGGTGTGGAGCTGCTTCAGTCTGCGGGCGGCGGATCAAAGCCTCGTTCTGCCCGCCCGGCAGGCCGGTGAGCTGGACCGCTGCATCACCACCCACCGGCCGCTCACCCTATTGGGCTTTGCGCTGCCGGTTACGGTGGAGGAGCAGCTGGTGATGGAGCAGCAGAGCGAGACGGTGCGGCTGAGCGAGGACCAGGCCCGGGACAAAGCCCGCCTTGCCTGCCTGCGCCAGCTGTTCCGGGACTTCCCGGACGCACGCATCCTGCGCCAGACCGAGGAGGTTTCGGCCGATGAAAACAGCGTTACGGTCACGGTGATTTTGCAGGTGGAGGCCAACATCGCGGCGGCAGAGCAGATGTGAAAGGACATACGAAAAATTTTGTTGGTTTTTAACAGTTCCATTGTAAAAATTTTGTGATATAATTACTGATGAAATACTATGCACAAATCTGTTAAATCGCAGAATTTGGGCAAAAATACAGCAAAAAACAAACAAAAGAGCAGGTGTACAATGGCCGAAAAACTGATTGAACTGAACAGTGTGGACACAGCGCTTGCCATCTTTGGCAGCTGCGACGAAAACATCCGTTTGCTGGAGGGCGAATTCGGGATCACCGCGGTGTGCCGCGGCACCCAGATCAAGTTCACCGGCGAGCCGGAGGGTGTGGCCGCCGCAGGCCGTGCGGTGGACGCGATGCTCACGCTGCTGGAAAATCATACCCCCCTGGAGGAACAGACGGTGCGCTACTGCATCAGCCTGGCCGGTGCAGGGGAGGAGAGCCGGGTGCAGGAGCTCACCGAGGACTTTGTGGCCATCACGGCCAAGGGCCGTCCGGTGCGCCCCAAGACCCTGGGCCAGAAGGAATACCTGAATTCCATCCGCAAGAACGCCATCACCTTCGGTGTGGGGCCCGCCGGTACCGGCAAGACCTATCTGGCGGTGGCCATGGCGGTGAAGGCCTTCAAGAGCAAGGAGGTCACCCGCATCATTCTCACCCGCCCGGCGGTGGAAGCGGGCGAGAAGCTGGGCTTTCTGCCCGGCGACCTGCAGAACAAGGTGGACCCCTACCTGCGCCCGCTGTACGATGGCTTGTATGACATGCTGGGCCCCGAGACCTTCCAGAAGCTGCAGGAAAAGCAGAGCATCGAGGTGGCCCCGCTGGCCTACATGCGCGGCCGCACGCTGGACGATGCCTTCATCATTCTGGACGAGGCCCAGAACACCAGCCCTGAGCAGATGAAGATGTTCCTCACCCGCATGGGCGTGGGCAGCAAGGTGGTGGTCACCGGCGACGTGACCCAGATTGACCTGCCGGACAAGGCCCGCAGCGGTCTGGTGGATGCGCTGAGCGTGTTGAAAAACGTGGAAGGCATCGGACGGGTGTATTTCAGTGAGAAGGATGTGGTCCGCCACCGTCTGGTGCAGCAGATCGTAAAAGCATATGACCGGGCCGCCGCCGCGCGGTCCCGCAGGAACGGGTAAGTTTACCCCATAGAACAGCGAGGAGAGAAGCTATGTCGAACAAAGTTTACATCACCAATCATCAAAAAGCCGTAAAGATCCCTTCCGGGCTGCGTATCCTGATTCGCCGCAGCTGCAATGCGGTGCTGGAATACGAGAAGTTCGAAGGCCCCGCTGAGATCAGCGTCACCTTTGTGGACAATGCAGCCATCAAGGAGCTGAACGCCCAGTACCGGGGCAAGGACATGCCCACCGACGTGCTCAGCTTTCCCCTGGGCGAGAACGGCGTGTACGACAAAAAC